>CANHEA010000037.1 GCA_947459635.1 Flavobacteriaceae bacterium
TATTTTTTAGTGCTTCTTTTTTGCTCAGCGGTTTTAAGGTGGTTTGATGTACAAATTCTTTGACTTCATTGGGGTAAAAGCGTCCGTACTCTCTGAGCGCCCAACCAATCGCTTTTTGAATAAAAAACTCTTTAGAATGAGCGTGTTTGACGCATTCTTGAAAAAGAAAATCGGCGTTTGTTTTTTGTTTGTAGCTTAATTGAAACAGAATCGCCGAGCGGTTGAGCCACATATTCTCTGAATTAGAAAACCGGTCGATGACTTTTTTGGTCTCGTTTGGAAAGGCAATCAGGTATTCTCCCAAGAGATATTTCGCGGCAGTATCGACCGAATCCCACCACGAATTGGTGGTGAGTATTTTTTCGATGAGTTGGATGTCATCGCGTTGGTAATTCTTCTTTAGATTTTTGATCAGAATTTCGATACCGCAATAATGCATTTCACGTTCTTTGAAGGTAAACAATTGCAATGCTATTTCACGACAATTTTGTTTGACTTCCTCATGATGTTCTTCCCAAATGGCTTTGAAAATCGATCTTCTTTGGTCGGTTTTAATGCCATAGAAGGTAAAATGATTCTTCATGTAGTTTTCCATGGGAATGGCTAGTTCTCGAGAACTATTTTCTTGAAATGCAGTTGCTAATGCTTTGATAAAACTCATTTTAAAATCCTTTTGCAGTGTCGTCGCCACGATGGTCTGCGCCGCCTTCTAACTGTCCGTTTGGCAATCGAAGGATTGCATCTACTTTTCCGACAACTGGTAATTCTTTGATCTTTATTCCGTAGCCTTTGATATTGAGATTGGATAGCAAATCGGTAGCAAAACTATGCGGTTCGAATACAATTTCATCAGGCAATCCTTGGTGGTGGAATCGTGGTTTATCTACTGCCATTTGCATTCCCATTCCAAATTCGTTGACGTTCAAAATGGTTTGCAACACAGCGGTAATAATTGTTGATCCTCCAGGTGAACCTAAAACCATCAAAAGCTTTCCATTTTTCTCAACAATCGTTGGCGTCATTGAACTCAGCATTCGCTTTTCGGGAGCAATGCTGTTGGCTTCCGCGCCGATCAAACCGTAGGAATTCGGCGAACCTGGTTTGGAACTAAAGTCGTCCATTTGATTATTAAAAAAGAACCCCAATTCCTCAGAATACAATTTAGATCCGTAAGCTCCATTAAGTGTTGTGGTTGCAGCAATCGCATTTTCTTCGGCATCGACAATCGAGTAATGTGTGGTTTCGTTACTTTCGGAAATCGTGATATTTCCGTGTGCCACTTGAGCGGTTGGTGTAGCTTTGTTCCAATCAAAATTTTTCATTCGTTGCTTGAGGTATTTTTTATTAAGCAACTGGTTTGTATGTATTTTAATAAAATCAGGATCTCCTAAGAAATAGTTTCTATCGGCGTAGGCACGGCGTTCTGCTTCGGTCAATAATTGAATATATTGCTCGGAATTATGACCATAAGTTGAGATAGGATAAGGCTCAATCATTTTCATAATTTGTCCCAAAGTGATGCCTCCGCTAGAAGGTGGCGACATCGAAATAATCTTCAAATCTTTATAGGAAAAAGTGATGGGTTTTCGCCATTTGACTTCATATTTCGCCAAATCTTCCATGGAAAGAATGCCACCGTTTTTTTGAATGAAGTTGACCATTTTTTGAGCAGTTTCTTCTTTGTAAAATTCAGAGGAACCATTTTCTAATATGCGCTCTAAAGTAGCCGCCAAACTTAGATATTTGATTGTATCTCCAACTTTATAGTTTTTAGCGTACATGGTTTCGCTGCCACTAATGTCATTAATTTCCTTTTGGTTGTTGCTGATTTGTTTCCACTGTTTTTCAGTAATGACAACGCCTTTTTTGGCTAAAGCAATAACGGGCGCCATGATGGTTTTTAGCGGCAATTTTCCAAATTTCTGATGCACCGCAAAAACGCCTGCGATGGTGCCAGGAACGCCAATTGCCATAGCGCCATTCACGCTCAAATTGGGAATTACTTCTTTGTTTTTGTCGAGATACATGTCTTTGTTGGCTTTCAGCGGTGCTTTTTCGCGATAATCTAAAGCGCCGATTTCTCCATCAAATTTTCGATAGACCATAAATCCACCACCCGCAATATTGCCAGCATACGGATAGGCGACCGCCAACGCTAATTCTGTGGCGACCATAGCATCAAAAGCATTCCCGCCTTGCTGCATAATTTGAACGCCAATTTGCGAAGCTTCTTCACGCGCGGAAACGACCATAGCTTTCGATGCTATCAAACCTGTTTGCCCAAGAACTAATAAGGAATATTGAAATAGAAAGTAGGAGAGTACTAGTCTTTTCATAATTCCGTATATTTTTGTTGCACGTGCGCGATTAAATCCTCGAAAAAAGCTGTGAACTCCGTTTCAAATTCGTCATAATATTTTTCTAATTCTTCGATGGCATATTGCATTTTAGAAACGTCTTTGGTGCGATGATCCATTTGGGTGAGAATTCGTGCAATGCCCTGTTTATGTTGATAATTGACCAACCAATTGTGTTGAATCATATAAGGCTTTAAGTGCAAAGTTTTCTCTGTTAAAATGTCTCGATGGGTATCAAGTGATTGGTAAAATCGCTCCACAAAATCTTCTAATTTTTCGTTGGAGTATGTTGCCCAATTCTTGGCGAGAAAGTGATCGTAAAAAACATCTACAATGACTCCAGCGTAATGATGGTATCGTTCGTGCAAGCGTTTGGTACTTTGTCTAAATATCGGATGTGCGTCGGTGTAGGTGTCGATGGCTCGGTGCAAAACAATTCCCTTTTGAACTTCGGCTGGTAAATATTCATAGTGTTTCCCTCTAATCCCATCTGCCATAAAATTCCCGATTTTGATTAAATCGTTATCGCCGGAAAGATAGATGTGTGCTAGGAAATTCATATTTTGGAGTTGCTAAGTTACAAAGCCACTAAGTTTCTGAGCTTAGTTTTGTAAATATATAAAAAAACTTAGGCACTCAGCTACTCCGTAACTCAGCAACTTTTTTATCTTTGTCGCTCGTAAATTAACATTCATAAATCAGAAATAAAAATGACCTTAATCAAATCGATATCAGGAATTCGCGGAACCATTGGCGGAAAAGTCGGAGATAATTTAACGCCAGTAGATGCCGTAAAGTTTGCGTCTGCTTACGGAACTTGGCTCAAAACCTATTCTAAAAGTGAAAAGCTAACCGTAGTCATTGGAAGAGACGCAAGAATTTCTGGTCCGATGATTCACAATTTGGTAGTGAATACGCTCATCGGTTTGGGCATTGATGTCATCGATTTGGGTTTATCAACAACACCAACCGTTGAAGTGGCAGTTCCTTTAGAGAAAGCACATGGAGGAATAATATTGACTGCTTCCCACAATCCGAAACAATGGAATGCTTTGAAATTATTGAATGAAAAAGGGGAGTTTTTGAGTGGTGCAGATGGGGCGAAAATCCTTGAAATTGCAGAAGCTGAAGCTTTTGATTTTTCAGACGTCGATTCGTTAGGCGAAATTACCATTAATGATGCCTACATGGACATTCATATTGATGAAGTATTGAATTTGCCTTTGGTAGATGCTGAAGCCGTTGCGAAAAGAAAATTTAAAGTTGTTGTTGATGGCGTAAATTCCTCTGGAGGTATCGTGATTCCCAATTTATTAGAGCAAATGGGCGTGGAGGTAGTTAAATTGTACTGCGAACCCAACGGTCATTTTCCGCATAATCCAGAACCTTTGAAAGAACATTTGGGAGACATTTGTAAATTGGTATTAGAGGAAAAAGCCGATTTTGGAATTGTGGTCGATCCAGACGTAGATCGTTTGGCTTTCATCTCTAACGACGGCGAAATGTTTGGTGAAGAGTATACTTTAGTAGCTTGTGCAGATTATGTATTAAGCAAAACCCCAGGCAATACGGTTTCGAATATGTCGTCTTCACGAGCATTGCGAGATATTACCAATAAATATAATGGCAGCTATCAAGCAAGCGCTGTGGGTGAAGTGAATGTGGTGGAATTGATGAAGAAAACCAACGCCATTATCGGAGGAGAAGGAAACGGTGGAATTATCTACCCAGAATTGCATTACGGTCGCGATAGTTTGGTGGGTGTGGCTTTGTTCTTGACGCATTTGGCCAATTTGGATGTGACAGTTGCGGAATTAAGAGCGAGTTATCCGCAATATTACATGAGTAAAAACAAAATCGAATTGACGCCGCAAATTGATGTGGATGCCATACTTGAAGCCATGACTGCCAAGTACCAAAACGAAGATATTTCCACCATCGACGGTGTGAAAATTGACTTTGCTACGGAATGGGTTCATTTAAGAAAATCCAATACAGAGCCCATTATTCGTATTTATACCGAAGCGCCAACGCAGGCAGCAGCCGATCAATTGGCAGAACGAATTATTGATGAGATCAAAGCGGTTGCGGGACTTTAGTCAAAATAATTATCATTTTATAAAAGAAAGCCTTTTCACTACTTGGGAAAGGCTTTTTTATTTAGAGGTGCCTTTGATTTTTGCTATTTCAAAAGAATAACAATAGTACTTAACGAAAAAAGCCTCAGATTTCGCTGAGGCTTCGGGGAAAAAACAAACAACAATCAGGTAGTTAGGTTTACAATTTTTATAAATTTTTCAGAACTTGTCATTGAAATTCCACAACGTTTTGGAGCGGTTGTGTCATAGGTATTTCCGCAAGTTGGACAAATATAATAGACTGTCGGAAGTGTTTTTACTGTGTTTGATTCGAGCGCAGCAAGGGCTTTTTCATAAAATACTTTGTGTTTTTGTTCCGTTTTGTAGGCGTAGTTAAAACTTACTTGTGCCAACTGATTATCTGCTTTTTTTGCCGTGGTCAAGAACTCGGGATACATGGTACTGATTTCATAACCTTCTCCTTTGATGGCATCTTGTAAGTTCTCTTTGGTTGATTTTACAGTAAATTCAGGAGTTACAGCAGCTACAATTTGACCACTTTCTTCCAAAACAGCTTTGTGGTTGTTCGCATGAATTTTTTCAGATTTAGAAGCAGTGGCAAACAAAAGTGCAATTTCGTTGAATCCTTCTTCTTCCGCTTTTTTGCTATACGCCAAGTACTTAGCGCTGGCAGTCGTTTCACCTTTGAAGGCATCCACTAAATTATTGGTGGTCGCCACTTTGGCTTCCGACGCAGAAACACCTGTCAGTTCGGATCCTAACGAAGCTTCTTCTGCAATGGGTTTTTGCATCACTTCTTCCTCCGTATTGCTTTTGCATGATTGAAAAGCTAAGGTGGAAAAACTGACGACCGCGACGAGCATTATGATTGATTTTTTCATGGCAAGAGGTTTTTTAAATGATTAAATTTTACAGTACAAAGATCTGCCTGTCAACATTTAAATAACCTTTAGTGCAACTTAAAAAAGCCTTAATTCTTTTTGAATTGAAGGGTAAATGTGGATCCTTTGTCGGGTGTACTTCTTACTTGCAATTCGATGTTTTGCAAATCAGCCAGTTTCTTGGCGATTGAAAGTCCAAGTCCATTTCCTTTGATCGTAGAGCTTCTCGATTCATCAGTACGATAAAACCGATTGAAGACATTAGGAAGTTCCTCTTTGGTGATCCCTATTCCTTCATCTTGAAACGACAAAGTTCTTATATTTGATTCCCAAAAAACAGTAATGGTTCCTTTGCTATTACTGTATTTAATGGCATTTTGGATTAGATTGTCAAAGATGATTTCCAGATAAAACGGATCTCCAATAACGATTACATCTTCTGGAATAAGAACTTGCAGTTTGATTTTCTTTTTCGACAAAGCTTCTAGCCATTTTTCGCTCGAATTGTATACTTTTTTTGCGAGTGGAATTGCTTCTTTTTTGGTTGCTGTGATGCCCGATTCAATGCGCGCCAATTGCAGCAGTTGTTCTAGCAAGGCGTCTAAGCGATCCACTTGCGCGATGATGTTGCCCAATTTTGCTTCATAGACTTCCGGCTCTCTTTTTTTGCGAATCAGAATTTCTATGGTTCCTCTGATGGCGGCCAAGGGTGTTCTAATTTCGTGCGACGCATCGCTGGTGAATTGCTTTTGTTGTACGATACTTTTTTCGATTCTAAAAAGCAAATCGTTGATCGTTTGGGTCAGTTTGTAGAGTTCATCTTTACGTAGGGGCAATTTCAAGCGCGTTCCAATGCTAGATTCGCTAATGCCGGACGCCGTTTTTATCAATTGATGTACAGGTTTTATGGCTTCGGATGCTGCAATTTGCGAGGCCACAAATTGAATAATCAACATAAAAGGAAAGGAAATAAATAAGACCAATATCAAATTCATGAGAATAGCGTAGGACTCTTGCTGCGAGGTGGCAATAGTGAGTTGACCTATGATAGCGCCGGCTTCATTCGTAATCGGGAATTGACCTAAGCGTATTTTTTGATTGCTGATTTCGCCGTTGTAGAAGGTTTCTGTTTTGTTTTTTGGATTGAATAGGAATTGATCGTCGTGCAAATTACTTGAGTGAAAAACGACTTTTCCTTTCGTATCGACAATTTGAAGAAAGGTGGGATTCACCTCAATTTTCTTATGTTCTAGTTCGTCCCATTCCGGCATTTTTTTGATGATAATGCTGTCGCGATGCCAGTCTAAATTGCTAAAGACTTCTCTTTTCTCGATTAGAATATCATTGTCTAAATGGTTGTATGCGGTTTTGGTGACCACTAAAAATATGACCAAAAACACCATAGCTGTAGTCAAAGCTACGGCTAATGTATTGAAAAGGGCGATTCTGTTTTTGAATTTTAAAGTCATTCGTCTGCTTCAATTTTGTAGCCGATGCCACGGATCGTTTGAATAATCGACGGTTTACCAGGATCGTCTAATTTCTTGCGAAGGAAATTAATGTAGACATCAATAATTGAATTGTCATAGTCAAAATGAATGTCCCAGACTTTTTCGATGATGCGCGTGCGCCGGCAAACTTTACCTTTATTGCGTAGAAAGAATTCGAAAAGTGCAAATTCTCTTTGGGTTAATTCGACTGGTTTTCCGCTTTTGGTTATCGTATGTTTTTCGATGTTCATTTCGATATCGGAGATTGTAAAAACCACCGTTTCCACTTCATTTTTGCGCATTAAGACCCGAATTCTAGCCAAAAGTTCTTCAAAAGAAAATGGTTTTCGAATGTAATCATTGGCGCCTGATTCTAAACCAAATACGGCATCATCAACCGTGTCTTTGGCGGTTAAGAATATGATAGGAACGCTTTTATTTTCTTTTCGAACCGCTCGGCAAATTTCGATGCCATTGAGTCCAGGTAGCATCCAGTCGAGTAAAATAACGTCGTATTCATCAAGGTTACTTAGCGCAAGTTGCAATCCACGTTTTCCGTTATCGGCGGTATCTACCGCAAATCCTTCCTCTTCCAAACCTTCTTTGATGAAGTTGGCAATCGTTGTTTCGTCTTCGACAATAAGAATTCGCATAAGAGATTAAATTAGATCGATTAAAGGTACTTATTTTAATTGTTTTCTGAAGTGTTTTCAAAATCTGGCAGCGCTAATTCTACGCCCGCGCCATGGCTATAGACTAATTGTCCACCCAAATACGCTGTTCTTGAAACGGCAGCAATTAAAAATGCGAAAAGTAGGATTCCAATCGCTTTTGTAACTGCTGATTTGTAGTTTAGAAAATAGATGGTAGTATGAAATGTTGCTGTGATACAAGCAATCCAGATAGAAAAATTGGCGGCTTGTTCGTGCAGTTCCATTGGGATTTTTAATGGACCTTCTTCGATGCCTTCTCCCGCAGCTCCTCCCGACAAAAATGCAGCGATGACTCCAATGGTTCCGAGAATCAAAAGCAATATCGATACTTTTTTATAGAATTCACTTTTAAAAATAGCGGCAATCACTTCAGATAAGAATGCGACCAAAAGCAGTGCAATTGGAAAGTGAATGAGCATGGCGTGGAGGTGCGTTGCTGATATCATGACTGTTATTGTTTATCATGTAAAGGTTTCAAAATACAATTGAATAGCCCTTAAATCGACCTTAAAATTGACTTAAAAATTGGCGAGTTGCTATCTATCGATAGTAAGAAAAGCTGTTAATGAAAACGTTGTAGTTTACTCGGATGGTTGTGCATCGCATAAAAAAAAATAATATCTTTGGAACAAATTAGAATCCCATGACAACCCTTGATAAGCTCGTTTTACCTACTACATTGGAGCAGTATTTCAAGCCATTTCGCGATCAAATTATTGGAATCAACCAAGAATTCGAATCGCCATTTGGAACAAAAAAAATTATTTACACCGACTGGACCGCCAGCGGAAGATTATACCGTCCGATTGAAGAAAAGATGATAAATGAGTTCGGCTCCTTCGTTGCCAATACCCATACGGAAACTACTGTTTCTGGCACCGTAATGACTTTGGCTTATCATCAGGCGCGACATATTATCAAGCACCATGTTAACGCCAATAGCGACGACGTTTTGATTACAGATGGCACTGGAATGACAGGTGTTGTGAATAAATTTCAACGCATTTTAGGATTGAAAGTTCCTGAGAATTTGAAAGCTTATACCAAAGTTCCACAAGAAGACAAGCCGATTGTGTTTATCTCTCACATGGAACACCATTCTAATCAAACCTCTTGGTTAGAAACCATTGCGGATGTAGTGATTGTTCCAGCTTGCGAAAAGGGCTTGTTTTGTTTGGATAATTTTAGAGTTTTATTGAGCAAGTATCAAGATCGAACCATTAAAATCGCGTCGATTACTTCATGTTCCAATGTTACTGGAATCAGCACGCCGTATCATGAAGTGGCAAAAATCATGCATCAGAACAACGGTTTGTGTTTCGTTGATTTTGCTTGTTCTGGACCTTATGTAAAAATTGACATGCATCCGGAAGATGCGGAAAGTTACTTGGATGCAATCTTCTTTTCGCCGCATAAATTTTTAGGAGGACCAGGAACGACGGGTGTTTTGGTTTTTAATAAGAAATTGTATCGCAATATGGTGCCGGACAATCCGGGCGGAGGGACAGTTTCGTGGACTAATCCTTGGGGTGAGCATAAATATGTTGACAATATTGAAGACCGTGAAGATGGTGGAACACCTGGATTTTTACAAGCAATTAAAACGGCTTTGGCGATTCAGTTGAAGGAGGAGATGGGCATTGAAAACATTTTGAAGCGAGAACACGAAATTGTGGATTTTGTTTTTTCTCAATTGGGATCTGTTCCCAACATCAAAATTTTGGCAGGACAACACCACGACCGATTGGGTGTGATTTCATTTTATATTGATGACTTGCATTTTAATTTGGGCGTCAAGTTATTGAATGATAAATTTGGAATTCAAACTAGAGGCGGCTGCAGTTGCGCGGGAACCTACGGACATTATTTGTTGAATGTAGATGAAGCAACGTCTCATCATTTAGTGTGTCAAATTGATTCAGGTGATTTGATTCAAAAGCCAGGTTGGATTCGAATGTCGATTCATCCAACAACTACCAATGCTGAAATTGCGTTTGTTTGCGCTAGTATCAAAGAGGTGGCGCAGCATCATCAAGAATGGGGTAGCGATTACAACTACAATAAGAACTCTAATGAATTCGTGCATCAAAATGCGAAGTCTTACGAGAAAGATTTAGTAAAAAAGTGGTTTAAGAAGTAGCTTACCGTTGGTGTTTCCAGCGTTTGTGCGTCCACAAATAAAATTCTGGCGCTTCTAAAATCTGCTGTTCCACCAAGGTCATAAATCGATCCGTAATTTCGTAATTCGGAACTTCTTTGACGTTTTCGCTCAAGACTTCAAAACTCGCTTCATAGAAACCTCGTTTGACTTTTTTGGTTCTCAAGAAAATAACGTTCATATCGTATTTTTTTGCTAGCATTTCCCCGCCGGTATGCACAGGAACATCAATTCCCATAAATTTTCCCCAGTGATACGTTGTAGCAATTTTAGGAGATTGATCGCTCGCAAATCCATAAACGCACAATGTTTTGTCTCTAAAATTCTTACTGATTGTTGGAATCGTTTCTTTGGTCGTCACCAAATGTGCTTTAAATCGGGAGCGAATATCTTGCACCAATTTATCAAAATACTTATTTGCAATACGTTTGTAGATGCCAATGCCTTTGTGGTTGATGTAGAAATTCATCGAAACTGCCCATTCATAACTGGCATAATGCGCACAAAGCAAGGCAATGCTTTTTTGTTTTTTTTCTAAATCGAGATAAACATCGAGGTTGTTAAATTTATATCGTCGCTCGATTTCTTTTTGAGAAATGGTCATCGTTTTTGCCATTTCAAGAAACAAGTCACAGAAATGGTGAAAGAATTTCTTTTCGATAACCAAGCGTTCTTTGTCTGATAAATGAGGTAATGCAATCGCTAAATTTTCTCGAACTGTTTTTTTTCGGTAGCCAATAATGTAGTAAACAATGCCGTAAATACAATCAGATAGTAAGTAAAGGATTCGGAAAGGCA
Organism: Flavobacteriaceae bacterium; assembly: GCA_947459635.1. Classification (GTDB taxonomy): domain Bacteria; phylum Bacteroidota; class Bacteroidia; order Flavobacteriales; family Flavobacteriaceae; genus Flavobacterium. The sequence continues at coordinate 10,497 of CANHEA010000037.1, forward strand.
ACATCGAAATACTCCAAAGAATAGGGTAAATAAGAATATATACTAGAAACTGCATGTATTAAATTATTTTCGCAAAGATACATTTAAAACGTTATTTAATAAGAGGAGTTTAACAAAAGCTACAGAAACAATTTCTATTTTTACAGAAATAATTACACCTATGCATCCGATACTGCTTTTGCTAATTGGCCTTACTGTTTTGACAAGTTTTAAAGGTTTTAATGACCTTTCGTTTTTCAGAAAATACGAATTTCATATTGGTAGCATTCGAGCTGGCGAAAATATCCGCATGTTTTCCTCTGCTTTTCTGCATGCGGATTGGGGACATTTGTTTTTCAATATGTTTACTTTGTATATGTTCGCTCCCGTAGTCATCGATTATATGGATAGTTTTTCGTTTATGGTGATTTACTTCGGCAGCTTAGTATGCGGAAGTTTGTTGACTTTATTATTTCACAAGGATGATTATAGTTATAGAGCTATTGGCGCCTCTGGAGCGGTTACAGGAGTCTTATATTCTGCAATTTTGCTGCATCCAGATATGAGTTTGTATTTGTTTTTTATCCCCATTCCGATTCCCGCCTACCTTTTTGGAATAGGCTATTTGCTATATTCCATTTATGGAATGAAAGCCAAGAACGACAATATTGGGCATACGGCGCATTTTGGTGGTGCGATAGGAGGTTACTTGATTACGATATTGAAGGAACCAGCCATGCTCACCGAAAATACGTTTATGGTGGTAGTGCTGGCCATTCCGATTGTGATTCTTTTTGTTCTAGCAAAGACCGGAAAATTATAGTGGCATATCTTTTGGTAACCCGAGTTTCGAAATTTTTAAATATTTATACTATGAAAAAAGCAGCCTTATTGGTAGTCGTATTGTTTACAACATTAGTTCAATCGCAAGAAATTAAACCCATTCCGATGATTAATGTATCAGGAGAAGGAAAGATCAAGATTATACCAGATCAAGTGGCTCTATCCATTTCTGTAGAATCGAAAGGCGCTAAAGCTGCCGATGTGAAAAAAGAAAATGACGCTAAAATTGACGCCGTATTGAAGTACATTAAGAAAATGAATATAGCAAAAGAGGATTTTCAAACCCAACGCATTAATTTATATCCCAACTACGATTACGAAAAAAAGAAGAGCAACTATATGGCCACACAAACGGTTGTTATACTTTTAAGAGATTTAAATAAATACGACGCTTTGATGGATGGTATGGTTGATGTGGGAATTAATAGAATTGACAATGTGGAATTTAAATCCTCAAGAATGGAGGCATTGCAATCAGACGCAAGAAAGTTAGCAATGCAAAATGCGAAAGCGAAAGCAGAAGATTTTGTATCCGTTTTGAATCAAAAAGTAGGTAAAGCGATGACTATTTCAGATAATACGCAGACGTACTACCCACCAAGACCCATGTATGAAATGAAAACCATGGCGATGGCTGACGGCGGCGGTGGAGCTCCAAGAGAAACTTTGGCAGCAGGAGAAATTGAGTTGGTGGTGAATGTGAGTGTGAGTTTTGTATTGGAATAAAAATGATATTAGATTAAAAAAAAACCGTTTCAGTGATGAAACGGTTTTTTTATTCCTACTAACGATTAATTCTTTAGCAGTTTCGATGTCATAATTTCGGTATCTGAATAAACTTTTACCAGATACTGTCCGGCTGGCAATTGACTTACATTAAGGGTGTTTTCAGTAACATCACTCGTAAACACCATTCTTCCTGTCATATCATAAATGATCACTTTGGCAATTGGACTTTTCGCAATAAAATGCAAATTGTCCGCAACAGGATTAGGATACATCATAAAACCAGATTTTCCTGTGATATCTGCAACACCTAAATTAGAAATATCTGCGCTTTGAGTGCTGTTCAATGCACTAGAAATAGCCGAGGTCGTATTTCCTCCAAAGATAAACAGTTGATTGTTCCAAACAGCAGCGGTACAATGTCTTCTAGCAATCATGTTGCTTTGGTTGAGACTTGCAAATGTATCATCTGAAGTATTTAATTTTCCCAAGAAAGTTTGGTTGTCGTAATCTCCAACGACAAAGATGTTATTCATAGCGTCAAGTGCAACCGCATGCGCAGACACAGGCTGCGTCATGAATCCGGCGCCGTATGCTGGAGGGTTGTTAAAATTATATGCAGTAATTGAATTTGATGTGGTTGCTGTAAATACCCGAACATTATCAATTTGGTAGGTTGTCGTTGCTAATGGTTCATATCCACCAGTATATTTAAACGCAATTTTAAATGTACTTGGGAAATTTGCTAAGGAAAGATTTCCCGAGTAGGTAAAGCTCTGCGCATAACCAACAGTTGATCCCGATGCTATTGTCGCATTTAATAGGGTTTTGGTAGAGGTAGTAATATCTCCAGTCCAATTGGTGATAATGTATGCTTCTAAAGTGGCGCCGTTATTAAAACCATCTAAAGTTTGAAAGCTAAGGAACGATTCCTCAGTTGCCGAATCAGCAGGTTTTGTTATCTGATCTGAAATAAGCCATATTTTATTAGACGCTTCACGAGTCAAAATATTGGCATCAAATGCCGATGCTTGTGCATAGATATTGGAACTAAACGTTTTGCCTTGGTACAATTTGGTTCCTGTTTCTGCAACGTTTGTCCAGTTTGTAATCGCTAAATTTCCAGTCGTCGCTGCAGTTTCGAAATCCTCTCTAAATAGGTTGTTTTCTGCATAACCACCCAAGTAATACAATTTTGCATTGATCATTCTCCCTTTTGTTGTGGTACTTGTTGACATTGAATATATTACACCTTCATTCCATGTATTTAAAACATAATCATAATAATTTATCTTAGAAGAATAGGTAGCGGTAGCACTGTCGTTGCAACCACCAAATGCTATAATTTCATTGTATAAGCGGTCTACTCCAGATCCGCCTTGAGAAACTGGATTTGGATTATCTGCTCCCATGGTTACTTCTCCGGTGAACAAATCAATAATTTCTAACTTGTTATTTACACCCGTGGCAGTTTCGCCGTTAAACACATACAATTTCCCGTTTAGAATTTCTGCATTGGCGTAGCGCTTTGGGATTAACGGAATGTTAGTTGAAAACGTTGTCCATGTATCAGTGGCAAAATTGTACTGATAGATTTCAGAGGTGTAAGGTTCCGTAGCGGAAAATCCTCCAACAATATAGGCAAAATCGCCATAATCAGCCAAAGCAGAGCCAGATCGTGCACTAGGCATATTGGCTTTGTTTGCAAAGTTCAGCGTTTGCGCCGAAGAGATCATTACATTTAAAAATAGTAAAAGAAGTAGTGATTTTTTCATCTTGTTGTTTAGTTAAATTAATTGGAAATAGAAAAGTACATTATTTTTTCCAAATCGCAAATCCTTAGTAGCAAAAAGTGTTAAATAGTGCGCTTCAACGTTTTTATGTGTTGTCTATAGAAAAAAAGATAATTGCCGGAAAGAAGTCTGTAATGTTGTATCGGAAAACACAAGAAGATCCCAAATCTACTTGAATTAAACTTAAATCTACAATTATGAAAGCTATCTTTTTTTATGCTATTGCATCACTTTTCATTAGCTCGGAATTAACAAACGCACAAGAGTATCATCCGATGCTCAATAACGCCACTTGGATTGTCAAAGATTATGTTAGTTGTTGTCGACCTCCTCAGACAAAAACGATTGAAGCGGGTGCCGATGTGGTTGTCGACGGTATGACCTATAAAAAATTTCTTGATCCATTTGCCAACAATGCAACAGTTCTTTTGAGAGAAGATAGCGAAGAACGTAAAGTGTATAAATTGGAAGGTGATGACGAAGTTTTACTATATGACTTTAGTTTAGAAGATTCCGCTACTTTTGGCGGATTGACTGCAACTGTTGATTATGTTATCGTAAATAATGAAAGTCGCAAAAGAATCGTGCTTAACGGATTTAGTGAAACTTACCAAATACCATTAACGCAAACCTGGATTGAAGGCGTTGGAAGCATTGCTCATCCTCTTAAGCCCGACCATAATATGTGGAATGCGCTTTCTGCAAGCGGCGGATATTGTGTCAATTTGCTCTGTAGTTTCCAAAACGGCGCTCATGTTTATGGCAGTACCGATTGTTTGGAGATGGTTGTTTTGTCAACTAATAACGAAGATTACCAAGTTAATCAAATCAGTTTTTCCCCGAATCCGTTTCGTAATGAATTGTCAGTTCGCTCAGAAATGGTATTGGAGCAGGCGAGTCTAAAAGTATATAATTCTGTTGGACAATTGGTTCGCGAAGTGAATGATCAATCTGGAAACACAATCGTTTTAAAAAGAGAAAATTTAAGTAGCGGTCTTTATCTTATCCAGTTATATGATAACGGAAAGTTGGTAAAGACAAGTAAGATAGTGGTTGACTAAATCAGTATTGTTTTTCAAATGATCCTCAATGGAGGAAACCTTGCACAAAAAAAACAGAACCCAAAACAAGCAAGCAGTTTGTAATTTAATTCTTCAAGGTTTCCATTGTTTCAAAATGAAAATAGGAAATGAATAGCAGGATTATTTCATGATCCTTAGGGTGGGAACCCTACGCACTTTCTTAAAACAAAAAAACGCTCAAGTGAACTTGGCGTTTTCTCTTATTTAATAAAGTGTGTGGGGAGAGCAGGATTCGAACCTGCGAAGTTCACACAGCAGATTTACAGTCTGCCCTCGTTGGCCGCTTGAGTATCTCCCCGAACCGGTGCAAATATAAAAACTGTTTTGATGTAAGCAAATTTAATTTGGCGTAAAATCAAAAGTATTTTATAACGACTTGGACTTTAATTAAATAAAAAAAATCCCCCAATTGGGAGATTTTCTTTTTCTATGAGTAAGGAACTATTTTCCTAGTAGTGAAGCGATTTTTGCTTTCAATTCAGCGCCTCTCAAATCTTTTGCTACGACTGTGCCTGCAGCATCAATCACAAAAGTTGATGGAATTAACTTCACAGAATATTGAACCGCAATCGGATCTTGAAAGTCTTTCAAATTAGAAATGTTTGTCCAAGTTAATTTGTCACTAGCAATTGCTTTTTTCCATTCGTCTGCTTTTTCATCTAGTGAAACGCTTACAATATTCAAGCCTTTTGCATGAAATTCTTTATACAATGCGACCATATTTGGATTTTCTTGACGACATGGTTTGCACCAAGAAGCCCAAAAATCGACAATGGTGATTTTGCCTTTGCTTTCTTTCAATGACACCATTTTTCCTTCAGGATTTGGTGCTGAAAAATCAGGAGCTGCAGTTCCGATTTCAATCGGTGCAACGGTAGCCACTGGGTTTAAAAGTGAATCTAGGTTTTTCTTGATTTTCTTTCCGTGTTTGGTATCTTTTATTGATTTGTCTAATCCGTCGAAATATTTCTTGATTTTCTTAAGATCTGGTGCCATTTGATTGAACATCCCTTCAATAATCAAAGCAGAGATAAATGCTTTTGGATGTGAACTTACATACGCATCAGATTGTACTGTAAACTCTTCTTGAAATTTACTGTATTCTTTACGCAATTTGTTCATTGCAACCGTGTCCTGTTTTTGTTGCGCAGCTTGCATGATTGCAGTGTTGTCTTTTTGGAATTTCATCATCTTTTTCTGAATCGCCATTCCTTTTTCTTTATAACCGCTAAGCTCTTCATTGTTGTATGTTCCTGTTACTTTAGTGATGTTGATACTATCTTTATTGATAGTCATTTCGATATCACCATTTTCAAGAATGAATGGAATTTTTCCTTCAACAGTTTCAATACTAATTAAATGCATGTCAGGTTCCTTAGCCTTTCCTTTGAAAGTGAATTTGCCTTTTTCGACTTTTACAGTATCAATTGGTTTTAATTGTCCAGTTTCGTCTTGAACTTCTAAAATCACCGATTTTCCATCAGCAATCCCTTTTATTGTTCCAGTTACAATGTATTCGTTTTCTCCAGCTTTGTTACATGAAATCAATACCGTAAGCGCTGCTACTATTAAAAGTAATTTTTTCATTCTTATTTTAAATTTTGAAATTAAGTCTGCAAAAGTATCCAAAAAAATAGGTTAGGACTATTTTTAGAACTTAATTTTTTGTTATTGTTGATTAGAGATTATTTTTGAGTCGATGGGCAAACAAATTGCGTGAGTGAAATTCCCGCATTACGAATTCCGCTGATTCCTTTTTCTACATTTATTAAATTGTGATAACCTCTCGATTTTAGAATCGAAGCCATAATCACAGACCGATAACCTCCAGCACAATGCAAATAAAAAGTTTCGTCTTTTGGAACAGCCGAAAAATTAGAATTAATCGAATCTAACGGAATATTGATGGCGTTTTCAACATGTTCCGCTTCGAATTCGCTTGGCTTCCTAGCATCCACAACCACACTTTTGTCGGAAAGTTCAGAAGCAAATTGTTCTGGTTTGATACTGGCCATGAAATCTGTTTCGTATCCTGCTTTTTCCCATGAATCCATTCCACCTGACAAATATCCCAATACGTGATCAAATCCTACTCGTGACAATCTGGTAATGGTTTCTTCTTCTCGTCCTTCTGGAGTTACCAATAGCAAAGGTTGTTTTACATCAGCTAATAAGGCACCGACCCAAGGCGCAAAATTTCCCTGTATTCCGATAAAGATGGAATTAGGTATGTGCTTTTTGACAAAATCATCTTCATGACGAACATCCAAGATTACCGCTTCAGATTGATTTGCTAACGTTTCAAATTCAGCTGGGGTTAGTCCTTTGTTCGATTTGACTAAAATGGCATCCAAGCTTTCGTATCCTTGAATGTTTAACATCACATTTTGAGGGAAATAAGCTGGTGGTAATCCCAAACCATCTAATAATTCTTTGGTGAATTCTTCGCGAGTCATATCGGCTCTCAAAGCATAATTGGTTTTCTTTTGATTCCCCAAAGTATCGGTGGTTTCTTTGCTCATATTTTTCCCGCAAGCGCTTCCGGCGCCATGACTTGGATAAACAATCAAATCGTCTGGCAAGGGCATGATTTTATTGCGAAGCGAATCGAATAAATACGAGGCTAATTTTTCTTGGGTCAAATCATCGACTAACGCTTGCGCTAAATCAGGTCGACCGACATCTCCAATAAATAAAGTGTCTCCCGTTATAATTCCGTGTGGTTTTCCCGTTTCATCTGTCAACAAATAACACGTACTTTCTAATGTATGTCCTGGCGTGTGAATGGCTTTTATGGTATAATTTCCAACGTTAAATTCTTGGTTGTCAATGGCAATAATGGCTTCAAATTCAGGTTTTGCTGTTGGTCCATAGACGATTTGACCACCCGATTTTTTAGCGAGGTCGAGGTGACCAGAAACAAAATCCGCATGAAAATGCGTTTCAAAAATGTATTTGATCTCCGCCTGATCTTTGGCAGCACGATCCAAGTAAGGTTGCACTTCTCTGAGTGGGTCAAAAATAGCAGCTTCGCCATTGCTTTCTAGATAATAAGCCGCTTGAGCGATGCATCCGGTATAGATTTGTTCGATTTTCATGAATGTCGATTTTTGTTTGACAAAATTACATAAAAAAAGAGTGTTCAATTACTTAAACACTCTTACTTTATATGTATAAAAGTTATGCTTTTTTCTCTGCTGCTTTTTTAGCGGCACAACATCCTGCTTTTTTCTCGCCGCTGCAGTGTTTCTTTTCCTCTTTTGAACAAGATTTTTCTGTCTTCTCTTTTTTCTCTTGTTTTGGTTCTTCTTGAGCTGAAAGTGTTATAGAAAATACTAAAGCCACTAAAGTAAAAACCGATATTAACTTTTTCATTTTAATTAGTTTTTTGATTAATAATGAGTCAAATGTATATTTTTTTTTAATGTCAAAATTGACTTTAACATTATTTTGTTTTTTCTGCAAACACCTGCAATATTTGTTCTTTAGAGAGTACCCCAGATTGCCTCCAAAGTTGTTTCCCATTTTGAAACAAAACCATAGTAGGTACGCCGCGAACTTGCCATTTGGAAGCTAATTCTTGATTCTTGTCGACGTCAATTTTGACAATCTTGATTTGATCTCCCAGTTGATCTTTAACTTGTTTTAGCACTGGACCCAATACTTGACATGGACCGCACCAAGTGGCGAAGAAATCAACCAAAACAGGTTTCTCAGCTTGGATTAGCGTGTTGAATTCGGTACTCATTCTTTGGTCATTTTACCAATAGCGCAACTCACGTAGGATTTGGCCTTTTTGATGAGTGTATTGTGGCCTGTTTCGGGATATCCCATATCGTTCAATATAGCAACCACAGCATTTCGGTCGGGATTTCCAGTAATGGTAATGCATCCAGCGTCAATATCTACCGAAACTCCTTCTACTTTTGGTATCTTAAGTAAATCGGTGCGGATGGAATTACTACAGCCGCTGCACTTGATGTTTTCGACAATAAATTGTTGTTCCATGATGGTTAGACTTTTTTACAAGTTGAAATTCCAAAGGGTACATATAATGGACAAAAACTAACCAAACTAGTGAGTACAAAAACAACTCCGAGGCTCAACAGCACTAAACCGAGAACGCCTGAAATAACGCCAGTGAAGTACAGTATCGCAATTGCAATAGCGACGGTAACTCGTATTTTTTTATCGGTGTAACCCATGTTTTTTTTCATAATTTGGTAATTTATCGGTTGAGTAATCTATTTACATTGTCGCAAGTACCACCATTGGTAACATTAGAAAAGCCATTTCTTCCCAGAATTGATTTTGCTTGACTACTTCTCATGCCACTTCTGCAGAAAACCACGATGTTCTTTTTGTCTTTGAATTTTGACAAGTGATTTGAAATTTGATCTAATGGAATATTCACTGCGCCTTTGCAACTGCCAGAATCAAATTCAGCTTTGGAACGCACATCGACTAAAAATGCCTCATCGGATAAAACGGTTGAAAGCGCATTCTCGCCTGTTTTTGCAAAGATATTTCTAAAGATTTCAAACATATTTTCTAGTTATAATAGTGTGGTTGGACATACATAATTCGTTTTTGGAAGCTTCGTATTCTTGATGCCGACAAATCCATCAGACACATCAACGAAATTGTCCCAGCCTCGTTGTTTCAACAATGATCCAGCGATAATGCTGCGATATCCGCCGGCGCAATGCAGTACAAAATTCTTGTCTTTTGGAAATTCAGCCAAGTGATTGTTGATCTCATTGAGTGGAATGTTGATGGCATCGAGGAGGTGTTCGGAATCGAATTCAGATCTTTTTCGAACATCAATGATGGTCAATTTCTCTTTCGTCGCATGGTATTCCAATTCCAAGGCAGAAATCCGATTGATGGTGTCAATTTCTTTTCCTGTTTTTAACCATGAATTGAAACCGCCATTGAGATAGCCAATCGTATGGTCATAGCCAACTCTAGATAATCTTATCATGGTTTCTTCTTCTTTGCCAGGTTCGGTCACTAACAGTATTTCTTGTTTGATATCAGTAATCATTTCACCCACCCACATCGCAAAACTGCCATCCAAACCAATATTAATACTATTCGGAATAAAACCTTTTGCAAAATCTGCAGACGGACGCGTATCTAGAATAAGTACATGGGTTTCATTGGCAATGGTTTCGAATTCTATTGGACTAAGCGGCTTTTTTCCTCTTGTCATAACTGTGTCGAGACTTTCGTAGCCATTGATATTCATCAATACATTTTTAGGGAAATAACCTGGTGGATTGGTTAAACCTGTCAATAATTCCTTAACAAACTCGTCTTCCGTCAATTTTGGATTCAAAGCATAATTGGTTCTTTTTTGATTTCCTAGCGTGTCAGTAGTTTCTTTGCTCATATTTTTGCCGCAAGCACTTCCAGCGCCGTGATTTGGATAGACAATCAAATGATCTGCTAATGGCATAATCTTGTCGCGTAAAGAATGATACAGCAAACGTGCGAGTTTATCTTGCGTTAAATCAGCAATGACATGTTGCGCCAAATCAGGTCTACCTACATCTCCAATAAACAAAGTGTCGCCAGTGATGATCGCTTGTTCTTTGCCATCTTCATCAATTAATAAGTAGGTCGTACTTTCCATGGTGTGACCTGGCGTATGTAAGACTTTGATTTTGTAGTTTCCTACTTCAAATACTTGATTGTCTTCGGCAACAATCGCCTCGAAATTGGGCTTTGCTGTTGGTCAGTATACGATTCGAGCATTCGCTTTATGGGCTAAATCTAGGTGTCCCGATACAAAGTCGGCATGAAAATGTGTTTCAAAAACGTACTTTATTTTGGCGTGATCTTTTGCCGCACGGTCAAGGTAAGGTTGCACTTCTCGTAGTGGATCAAAAATAGCAGCTTCGCCATTACTTTCTATATAATACGCCGCATGCGCAATACAACCGGTATAAATTTGTTCAACTTTCATGGTATACATTTTAAATTATACCGCAAAGTTAAGTTGACAATAGCCTCAGAACTATGACTTTTGTCACACAAGGCAATTATTTCAGAAAGAGTTCTTTAGTGATGATGTAGAGTCCCATCACAAGGACAAACCAACCAAAAGCGGGTTTCAATTTGGCGCCGTCAATTTTCTTAGATAATTGTGTTCCGATTAACATACCAATGATGGCAATTGCAGTCACAGTAAAAAGAAGTTGGTAATTGATGGTAATGCCATTAATCAAATCGCCAGTAAAACCAATTAGGGAATTGATGAAGATGATAAATAGCGAAGTGCCGACTGCTTGTTTCATCGGTAAATTGGCGAAAAAGAGTAGGGCAGGAATGATTAAAAAACCACCGCCAGCGCCTAGAAATCCAGTGACAAATCCGACTAAGAAACCAATAAATGCCAAACGTGGAATGTTGAGTGTGGATTCTATTTGTTCTCCTTTAGATTTTCGAATCATCGACAGTGAGGCAGCAACCATCAAGATCCCAAATACAAACATGATCAATAGGTTCTTGGTAATTTCCAGTTGGCCGATTGAAAAGAGCGATTCCGGAATATTAGGCAAGACTAATTTGCGAACGAAAAGGAGTGACAAAACCGAGGGAATGGCAAAGTACAACGCCGATTTGATTTGCAAATTTCCCAATTGATAATGGCGGTACGACCCAAACATAGCGGTTACGCCAACAATAAATAGGGAATAACTCGTGGCGTTTTCAGGGTTGATTTGAAATAGATAGACGAGGATCGGTACGGTAAGAATGCTGCCGCCACCGCCTATGAGTCCTAAGGTAATACCAATTAAAATCGACGCTAAGTATCCAAAGTATTCCATAATTTTATTTTAATACTTCGATTTGATTTCGATTCAATTTGACCAAACCTCGTTGTTCCATCTTTTTTAATAAACGAGAAATCACTTCACGGGAAGTATTGAGTTCAGAAGCAATTTCTTGATGCGACAGTTTGATTTCGTTGCAGCCGCAGGCTTCTTGATGACGCTTCAAATAAAATTCTAATCGTTCATCCATGGCGCGAAAGGCAATATTATCAACGACTTCCAAGACTTCTTCAAATCGACTTCGGTAGGTTTCAATCACGAATTCATACCAACTCCGATGTTGCATCATCCAGCGATCCATTAACGGTAATGGAATCATAACTAATTCTGCGTCTTCTATGACTTTCGCCATGATTTGACTTTTTTCATTCTTAGTCGCACAAATCATCGATAAGGCACATGCTTGTCCGGGTTGCAAATAGTACATCAGAAATTCACCACCATCATCATCTTCTCTATAAATTTTGATTTGCCCGCTGAGCACCAACACTGTACTTTTAAAATACTGTCCGGTTCGCATGATGACTTCGCCAGCCTTAATCGTTTGATACGTGGCGGTCGATTCGATTTCGCTCAACAATTCATTTGAAAAATTTGGAAATTGACGCTTTACGGTGGGATTCATGGTGTTTTTGATCAGACTAAGATTGAGTACAAAGCTACATAAACTGCCAAAACAACCCATCGAAATCTTAGTAAAATTCTTTTAACTAAAAATTAATATTCGTTCTCTCAGTCGACTTTCTCAAAAAGATTACTTTTATAAACTATGGAAAACCAAGCAAGAAAGGGATTTGTTTTCAAAAACTACCAAGCGCCAAATCTGTCGCCGTTTGATAAACTGTTTCCTATTTTTAAAGAATTAATTACCCACACTTCGGGTGATTTTGACGAAGCTATCGATTGGTTGCGACAA
>CANHEA010000038.1 GCA_947459635.1 Flavobacteriaceae bacterium
CAAGCCTAGAACCACTTTAGAAACTATCGAGGAATAATGGAAAATAAGTATCTAAAATTATCAGGTTTAGAACCTTTAATTATCACACCGGACACGAATTTCGTTAACGTTGGTGAACGAACCAATGTCACAGGTTCTAGAAAATTTCTGCGCTTAATTAAGGAAGAACGCTACGAAGAAGCACTTTCAGTAGCACGAGATCAAGTAGAAGGCGGTGCGCAAATCATCGATGTCAATATGGATGAAGGTATGCTCGACGGGGTTCACGCCATGACAACATTCCTTAATCTAATTGCTTCCGAACCCGATATTTCGCGCGTTCCTGTGATGATCGATAGCTCTAAATGGGAAATCATCGAAGCAGGTTTAAAAGTGGTTCAAGGAAAATGTGTCGTCAATTCCATCTCGCTAAAAGAAGGAGAAGCCGTTTTTATTCACCATGCCAAATTAGTGAAACGTTACGGGGCTGCCGTAATCGTGATGGCTTTTGACGAACAAGGTCAAGCCGATAATTACGAAAGACGAATAGAAATATGCAAACGCTCTTATGATATTTTAGTCAATGAAGTGGGTTTTCCAGCAGAAGATATCATCTTCGATCCCAACATATTTCCAGTCGCCACGGGAATGGACGAACATAAACTCAATGCCCTCGATTTCTTCCGCGCCACCAAATGGATTAGAGAGCATTTGCCTTATGCACATGTAAGCGGCGGCGTTAGTAATGTCTCGTTTTCGTTCCGAGGCAATGATAAAGTGCGGGAAGCCATGCATTCTGTTTTTCTATATCACGCCATTCAAAACGGCATGACCATGGGCATTGTCAATCCCGAAATGCTGGAAGTATACGATGAGATCCCAAAAGATTTATTGGAATATGTTGAAGATGTGCTGCTCAATCGAAGAGAAGACGCCACAGAACGCTTGCTAGATTTTGCAGAAAATGTCAAAGGAGATACAAAAAGCAATGAGAAAGCGATACAAGAATGGCGCTCCGGAACAATCCAGGAAAGGCTAACACATTCCTTAGTGAAAGGCATCGACGAGTTTATTGAAATAGATATCGAAGAAGCACGACTGGCTGTTATCAGTCCAATAGAAGTTATCGAAATCAATTTGATGGAAGGCATGAATGTCGTCGGAGATTTATTTGGCTCCGGAAAAATGTTTTTACCACAAGTCGTTAAATCAGCTCGAGTGATGAAAAAAGCAGTGGCATATTTACTGCCTTTTATTGAAGCTCAAAAAGACGGAAAATCTTCCTCTGCGGGCAAAATATTAATGGCAACCGTCAAAGGCGATGTACATGATATTGGGAAAAATATTGTCTCTGTTGTGCTGGGTTGCAACAATTATGAAATCATCGATTTGGGCGTGATGGTACAACCAGAGCGAATCATCGAAATGGCTATCAAGGAAAAGGTAGATATTATTGGCTTAAGCGGATTGATTACACCATCGCTAGACGAAATGGTGTATCTCGCCAAAGAATTAGACAAGCTCAATATTAAAATTCCTATCATGATAGGCGGCGCTACAACTTCTAGAGCGCACACTGCGGTAAAAATAGCACCCGAATACAGAGAAACCGTCGTGCATGTAAACGATGCGTCGCGGGCGGTTACTGTGGCAGGGAACTTATTAAATGCGGATAACGTTGACTATTCAAAAGCGCTACGTTCGGAATATGACGAGTTACGAGAAGGTTATCTGAATCGAAGTCGCGACAAGAATTTCCTCACTATAGAACAAGCTCGATTGAACAAATTGAAATTAGACTGGGAGAATTTTACACCCAAAAAACCAAATTTTATTGGTTCAAAAACAATAGAAGTCTCCATCGAAACTTTAATTCCTTACATCGATTGGACGCCTTTTTTCAGAACGTGGGAATTGTTTGGAAAATATCCAGCTATTTTAAGTGATGACGTTGTAGGTGAACAAGCAACATCCGTATTTATTGACGCAAGAGAAATGCTTAATCAAATTTTGAAAGAAAACAAACTCACCGCCAAAGGGATCTATGGTATTTTTCCTGCGAATACAGTCAACGACGACGATATCGAAATCCTCACCCTGAGCGCAGTCGAAGGGCAACCGACAACTGACAACCGACAACCAACAACAAAATTCCTAACCCTACGTCAGCAAGCCCAAAAAACAAAAGGAGCTTTCAATATTGCCTTGTCTGATTTTATTGCGCCGAAAGATTCTGGGAAACAAGATTATATAGGCTGTTTTTGCGTTACAACAGGTTTCGGAGTAGACGAGTGGGCTGCGGATTTTGAGAAAAATCTAGATGACTATAATTCCATCATGGTCAAAGCTCTTGCAGATAGATTGGCTGAAGCATTTGCAGAATATTTGCACGAAAAAGTCCGTAAAGAAATTTGGGGTTATGCCGCGGATGAAAATCTTGATAAAGTTGATTTAATTGAAGAAGAATACATAGGGATTCGTCCAGCTCCTGGTTATCCAGCCTGTCCCGATCACCTCGAGAAACCAACCATTTGGAAGCTATTGAAAGTAGAAGAAGAAATTGGCGTAAAGTTGACCGAAAGCATGGCCATGTGGCCCGCTTCCTCTGTGTCTGGCTATTATTTCGCCAATCCAGAAAGCAAGTATTTTGGATTAGGAAAAATCAAAGAAGATCAGGTCATCGATTATGCCAAACGCAGAAGTATTAGTACAGAACAAGCCACGAAATGGCTTAACCCAAATATAGCAGATTAAAATGTAGTAGGTTGTAAGTTTTAGGTAACACATAGTTTACCGAGAGCTGACTTCTGAAAACAACATTTGCGTTAGGGATAGAGGCAAGCACCGCGTGCAGCCGAAAGCCCGACGGCGGCTGAAAAAGCAGGATGTTAACGAGGATTTTAATCCGCCGGAACGCCGAAGAATATAAATTTAATCGTTGTAGCTGACTCAAAAACAACTCAGAACATACAACCTAGAACATACAACAACTAAAATGAAAGTCACCCAACACATAGAAAAAGCACAAGGGAAACCACTATTTTCATTCGAGATCCTACCGCCTTTGAAAGGACAAAATATCCAATCTATTTTTGATAGTATTGATCCTTTGATGGAATTCAATCCGCCATTTATAGACGTGACCTATCATCGAGAGGAATATGAATATAAGGAGTTGCCAAGTGGACTCCTACAAAAGAAGATTGTAAAGAAACGCCCGGGAACGGTTGGTATTTGTGCTGGAATTCAAAACAAATATTCCGTAGATGCCATACCACATATTTTGTGCGGTGGATTTACCAAAGAAGATACCGAGAATTTGCTCATCGATTTGGATTTCTTGGGCATCGATAATGTAGTGGCACTTCGAGGAGATGCGTTGAAAACAGAAACCTATTTTAAACCGGAAAAAGATGGCAATGAATACGCCACCGATTTGGTGCTTCAAATTAGCAATCTAAACAATGGCGTGTACTTAGACGAAGACTTGCAAAACACCTCCAAAACCAATTTTTGCATTGGAGTTGCGGGTTATCCGGAGAAACATATGGAAGCACCAAGTTTGGATAGCGATATTCATTTCTTGAAGCAAAAAATCAAAAATGGTGCGGATTATATCATTACGCAAATGTTCTTTGACAACCAGAAATTTTTTGATTTTGTTGCCAAATGCCGAACAGCTGGAATTACAGTTCCTATTATTCCAGGACTCAAGCCAATCGCTACCAAAAAACAATTGAATTTAATTCCACATCGTTTTAGCCTAGAGTTACCTGATGACCTCATTATGGCAGTCGTAAAAGCAAAAGACAACGACGCTGTAAAGCAAATTGGAATCGAGTGGTGTATCGAACAAAGTAAAGAATTAGTAGCCGCCGGCATTCCGGTTTTGCACTATTATTCGATGGGTAAATCTGAAAACATTAAGAACATTGCCAAAACGATATTCTAATAAAAAGAATATATTTGCCGCAATATTTTTTGAATGAAAAAAGCGTGTTGTTTTCTTTTTGCTCTATTTGGCTCCTTTGTTTATGGACAACAATTGGAGGACACGAACGCAATAGAATTAAACCTCTTAAGAGGAAATATCTTACCACATTCGCCAGAATTATACCATCTCATCACGGGACATCCCGAAGGGTTTATGCTTAGTTTTTCCAAAAAAACACATGGCAAAGAAGCTTGGCAAACGCTTTATAATTATCCTGATTATGGCGGGTATTTTATTTATCAAGATTTTAAGAATGAAATTTTAGGGAAGAATTACGCCATTGGTGCACACTACAATTTTTATTTCTTGAACAGAAAACTGAAATTTAAAATTGCACAGGGAATTGCCATGACCACCAATCCCTATGACAAGGTAAACAATAGTAAGAACCGAGCATTTGGTTCGAAATATATGGGGAACACCGACTTTATGTTGAGCTTTAAGCAGGATAATATTGTCGATGGACTCGGATTGGAAGCGGGGTTTTTCTTTACACATTATTCGAGCGGTAGGTTTAAATCGCCCAATAGTGGACTCAATACTTACGGACTCAATATCGGATTCAACTATAATCTGTGCAAGACGGAACCAAAGGTTATCGATACGAGTTCAATCAGTATTAAATACCGTGAACCCGTCAAGTTCAATTTGGCTTTTCGCTCAGGTCTTAATGAAAGCATTGTCATCGGAAGCGGTCAAAAACCTTTCTATCATATCAGTTTTTACGCCGACAAAAGAATAAATCGAAAAAGTGCTTTACAATTCGGTACAGAATTGTTTATGACCACTTCTATTCAAGAATATATCAAATACAGATCGATTGCTTATCCGGAAGACCATGTCGACGCTAACACCGACTATAAACGAATTGGTGTATTTATAGGACATGAGCTATTCATCAATAGGATTTCGCTAGAAACACAAGTCGGATATTATGTATACAGACCTTTTGCTTTAGATATTCCTATTTATGACAGATTGGGGATTAAGTATTATTGGACACCCAAAATTTTTTCCGGAATTGGTGTAAAAACCCATGGATTCTTGGCAGAAGCCACTGAGTTTTCTGTTGGAGTTCGATTATAAAAGATAAGAAATGAAAAAGACGGTATTGCTATTTTTGACTATTATCCTATTTATTAGCTGCGAAAAACCGAGCGATTGTTTTAAATCGAGTGGCCCTTTAAAATCGAAAATTTTCGAGGGATTGACTTTTTCAAAATTGCTAATAAACAAAAGAATTAGTGTCGTCCTGATTGAAGGTCCTGAGCACAAAGTCGAAGTGCAAACTGGCGAAAATTTGATCAATGATATCGAAGTCACCGTAGAAGGCGACTTGCTCAAACTTTCAGACAATACCACGTGCAACTGGGTTCGCGACTACGGAAATACAACTGTATACGTAACAGCGCCAAATATTACCCAAATCAATTCCAAGACAGAACAAAATATCACGTCAGAAGGAGTGCTCCATTATCCCAATTTGCATGTCATTTCAAGCAATCAAAATGATGGCTATTCGGGCGTCGGAACTGGAGATTATTACTTAAACGTTGACAATGAGTCGGTTACGGTTGAAAATAATGATTTAGGACGATTCTTTATTACAGGAAACACCAATAACTTGTTCGTGTTTTTTTATGAAAATGGAGGTGTTTTTCACGGCGAAAATCTATATGCTAACACTGTTTTCTTCTACCACAGAGGAAGCAATGATTTATTTATTCGGCCTTTACAAGTGCTAACCGGAGATATCTATAATGTTGGCGATGTCAATTGCTATTCCCGTCCACCAGCAGAAAATGTCCATGTGGTAGAACATTATCGAGGACGATTGATTTACCGCTAGTTTTTTTCGGAGCTTTTTCCAGCTGTTCGCTATATCTTTTGCTGCTTAAAGAAAGCACCAAAAGGATGCCGCTGCCATCTGGGCTAGGAATTGCGGTTCGAACGACAGTTTTTTCTTGGCTCTTGACTCTTCGTTCTCGACCTTTTCTCCTCCAAACTATTGCTTCGTCACTTCTCTAAACAAACTTTCCAAATTCTTGTTTTTCAAATTGAGTTGCAGTGTTTTCAGTCCATTTTCCCGTGCAAAATCAAAAACAACAGGGCGCATGTCTTGATCGGAGTCAAAATTTAGTTCCCACAAATTTTCGCCAACATGCACTGCGCTTGCCAATCCAGAAATCGAGCGAACAAGTTCAGATGTAACTGTACGGTCAAATTCAACATCAATGATTTGCTCTTGGGAAACCGACGTCAATCGATCGATTTTTTTATCCGTCACAATTTTTCCATGATCAATGATAATCACACGATCACAAATCGCCTCTACTTCTTGCATAATGTGCGTCGACAAAAAAACCGTCTTGTCCTTGCCTACATTGCGAATCACATTTCTAATTTCAACCAACTGATTCGGATCTAAACCTGTCGTTGGTTCGTCTAAAATCAACACGTCAGGATTATGTAGCAGCGCATTCGCCAAACCTACGCGCTGGCGATATCCTTTAGACAATTGACCAATTTTTTTATGTTGCTCAGACGTCAGACCAGTCAAAAGGATTACTTCGTCAATTCTGTTTGCTGAAACGTGATATACGCTGGCATTAAATTCTAGATATTCTCGAACATATAAATCCAAGTACAACGGATTGTGTTCCGGCAAATAGCCTATAGATTGCTGTACGGATTTTTGTTGGGTCGACACATCAAAACCATTGACACTTGCGGTTCCTTCATCGGCAGATAAATAGGTCGTCAAGATTTTCATCAACGTCGATTTACCCGCGCCGTTGGGTCCTAAAAAACCTACGATTTCCCCTTTCTGTATGGTAAACGAAACCTGGTCAAGTGCCTTTTGTGCACCGTAATTCTTAGAAATAGCATGAACTTCTATCGACATAAAATTGGATTTGAAACAAAAGTAAAGAATACCACAGGAAATTTTCAAAAAAATAAAATCTTTTGTGATACTGTGAACATTTTTTTTTACTTTAGCAATCCAATTATAGTTACCCATGTTGAATAACCGATTCTATTTTAGCAATGCTCTTTATTTCTTCTGGAAAGAAGTCAGGGATTGTGATATGGTTATTTGAAAAATTATTAATTCAAAAAAATATACAAATCCCGATGCACATCGGGATTTTTTTTTAGCATTTTTATATGAAGCAAAGCATTGCCATACAAGGAATCAAAGGCTCTTTTCACCATCAAGTGGTGTTGGAGTATTTTTCTGGCGACAATGAAATTTCGGAATGTCTTTCTTTTGAGGAAGTTGTCGATAGCATCCTGTCAAATCAATCTTCGCTTGCGGTAATGGCATTGGAAAACTCGATTGCAGGTTCAATTATTCCAAATTACGCGCTAATAGACAAGCATAATTTGCATATCGTTGGCGAGCATTATTTAGATATTCATCAAAACCTGATGGTACTCGAAGGTCAAGACATAGAAGATATTCAAGAAATTCATTCGCATCCGATGGCGCTGTTGCAATGCATGGATTTTCTAAAAAAGCATCCGCATATCAAATTGGTAGAAGACAAAGATACAGCCGAAACCGCGCGACGAATTCACGAACAGCAACTCAAAGGAATTGGTGCCATTGCCAGTAAAGCAGCGTCAAAAATGTACGAACTTCAAATCATCGCTCCAGAAATCCAGACCATCAATAACAACATGACACGTTTTGTCATTGTAACAAAACAGCAGACAGATTTTGTTATTGGTAATATTAATAAAGCGTCAATCAAGTTTGAACTAGATCACAAAAGAGGAAGCCTTGCCGCCGTGCTAAACGTGATGAGCGATTGCAAATTGAACCTGACCAAAATTCAGTCATTACCCAAAATAGAAACACCTTGGAAATATGCCTTTTTTGTAGATGTTACTTTCGAGAAGTACGATGATTTTGAAAAAGCAAAGACCATACTTTCAATCATGGCTGAGCATTTAAAAATCTTAGGAGAATATCAAAACAAACAGCCATGATTAGAACCGCCAACCGACTAAATACCGTCGAAGAATACTATTTCTCCATCAAATTGAGAGAAGTTCGGCAATTGCAATCCGAAGGGAAACCAATTATCAATATGGGAATTGGAAGCCCGGATTTGGCTCCGCATGCTGCTGTTATTGAGGCGATTCAACAGGCTGTGCAAGAAGAAAATGCACATCAATACCAAAGCTACCAAGGCTTGCCAGAACTGCGAAAAGGATTTGCGGATTTTTATTCGAAGCACTTTGGCGTCAGTCTAGATTTTAATTCGGAAATGCTACCATTGATGGGTTCTAAAGAAGGTATCATGCATATTTCGATGGCTTTTCTAAATGAAGGAGATCAAGTGCTCATCCCAAATCCAGGTTATCCCACCTATAGTTCGGTGACCCAATTGGTCGGAGCAGAGCCTGTTTTTTATGATTTGAAAGAAGACTCGCAGTGGGAACCGGATTTTGGAGCACTAGAAAAATTAGATTTGTCAAATGTGAAATTGATGTGGGTGTCGTATCCGCACATGCCAACTGGGGCTTCTGGCAGCTTGACGTTGTTTAAGAAGTTAGTCGATTTTGCAGTGAAACATCAAATATTATTGGTCAATGACAATCCGTACAGTTTTGTTTTGAACGAGAATCCAATTTCTATTTTGCAAGTTGATGGTGCTAAAGAAATCGCACTTGAACTCAACTCTTTGTCCAAAACCTTCAATATGGCAGGCTGGAGAGTAGGTTGGGTTTCCGGAAAATCAGAATTCATCGATGCCATTCTCAAAGTAAAAAGCAATATGGATAGCGGCATGTTTTACGGCATTCAAAAAGGTGCGATTGCTGCATTGCAATTGGATAATTCTTGGTTTGCAGACCTCAATAAAGTATACGATTCAAGACGTGCATTGATTTTTGAATTGGCGGAACAACTAAATTGCACGTTCGACAGAAAGTCAGTGGGTTTATTTGTTTGGGCGAAATTACCGGACGGCG
This sequence comes from Flavobacteriaceae bacterium, assembly GCA_947459635.1. Classification (GTDB taxonomy): domain Bacteria; phylum Bacteroidota; class Bacteroidia; order Flavobacteriales; family Flavobacteriaceae; genus Flavobacterium. Next base: position 8,957 of record CANHEA010000038.1, read on the forward strand.
TTGCATCATCCGAGCAATTTGTTGATGAGATATTATACAACAAACACATTTTTATCACGCCGGGAACCATTTTCGGTAGCCAAGGCGAAGGTTATATTCGATTTTCCTTATGTGTCAAAGAAGAAAAAATAAGAGAAGCGATTGCGAGATTTGATGAATAGTTGTGGGTTGTAAGTTGTAAGTTAAGAAGTTTTAACCTACAACTTGCAACCTACAACCTACAACATAAAACTATGAAAGTATACATCATTGGAGTAGGATTAATAGGCGGCTCGATGGCTTTGGATATTCAGTCGCAATTTGCCAACGCAACCGTATTTGGTGTGGATGCGAACGAACGCCATTTGGATGAAGCATTGCAACTAGGAATAATTCAAGGGAAAGCCACTTTTGAAGATTTGCATCATGCAGAGGTTGTTGTTCTGTCGGTTCCTGTTGATGTTTCCCTCTCGATTTTGCCGCAAGTATTAGACAAAATTGGAGATCAAACCATTGTTTTTGATGTGGGTTCGACCAAACTTCCGATTTGTGAATTGATTGCGGATCATCCGAAAAGAAGTCATTTTATGGCAACGCATCCGATTGCTGGAACGGAGTTTTCTGGTCCATCGGCGGCGGTTAGTAATCTCTTTCAAGGAAAGACCAATATTATTTGTGAAGTCGAAAAGACCTCATTTAAGCTCCAAGAGAAAGCGCTTGAAGTGTTTCAAAAATTGGGTATGCGAATCCGTTATATGAATCCAAAATCGCATGACAAACACATTGCGTATGTTTCGCATTTATCACATATTAGTGCCTTTATGCTCGGCAAAACCGTCATTGATAAAGAAAAAGACGAACGTGATATTTTTGATATGGCAGGTAGTGGATTTGAAAGTACAGTGCGATTGGCGAAGAGTTCACCCGCAATGTGGACGCCCATTTTTCAACAAAACAAAAAGCAAGTGGTGAAAAGTTTGGAGGAATATATTGCTAATTTGATACAATTTAAAGAGTTGCTGGAGCAAGAAAATTACCAAGCGGTTTTTGAAGAAATGCAAAGCGTGAATAAGATACGAGAGATATTAACTGGAATTAAGAAATAGTTATTGAGTTGCTGAGTCACTGAGTGCCTGAGATTTAAAAAGAAGTAGGAGCCCTAGCCCTGATGGCAGCGGTATCCTTTTGCAGAATGTAATGGAGCAAAAGATAGAGCGAACAGCAGGAATAGCTTCTAAAAAATAGACAAACTATGGAAAATAATGCAAAAATGAGAACGTGGTTGGATGATTTTAAATTGACGCATCCATTAGTAATAGCCGGCCCGTGCAGTGCGGAAACCGAAGAACAAGTGTTGAAAATCGCACACGAATTGAAAGATTCCGATGTGAGTATTTACCGCGCCGGAATTTGGAAACCGAGAACACGACCTGGCGGATTTGAAGGCGTTGGTGCCATTGGATTGAAATGGTTGCAAAAAGCCAAAGCCGAAACGGGATTGCTCATGGCGACCGAAGTGGCGAATGCGGCGCACGTGAAATTAGCTTTGGAGCATGACATCGATGTGTTGTGGATTGGAGCGCGAACTACCGTAAATCCATTTGCGGTTCAGGAAATCGCCGATGCCTTGCAGAACACGGATAAAATAGTCTTGGTAAAAAACCCAGTCAATCCCGATTTAGCTTTGTGGATTGGCGGTGTAGAGCGTTTGTACAATGCTGGAATTAAGAAATTAGGCGTGATTCACCGTGGATTTTCGACCTATGAAAAAACCAAATACCGAAATATTCCAGAATGGCAATTGCCGATTGAGTTGCAAAGCCGATTTCCAGATTTGCCACTGATTTGCGATCCGTCACACATTACTGGAAAACGCGATATGATTTTGGAAGTATCACAACAAGCCCTCGATTTGAATTACGACGGTTTGATCATCGAAACACATTGCGATCCCGACAATGCTTGGAGCGATGCGGCACAGCAAGTGACACCGACTGTTTTGAAACAAATTTTTGAAGATTTGCGCATTCGTAAAATGAGTACGGATGAAGATGATTTCAATACCAAAATGATCAAATTGCGGGCTGATATTGATATTGCGGATAGCAAAATATTGGAGATTTTGGGCAAAAGAATGAAAGTAGCCGATCAAATAGGAGCCTTGAAAAAGGAGAAAAATGTGGCGGTGCTTCAAAATAAACGATGGAATGAAATATTGGGGAAAATGATTTTAGAAGGCGAAGATAAAGGCTTGAGTGAGGAATTTATTTTGCGATTGTTTAAAGCGATTCACCAGGAAAGTATTAGCCATCAGGAAAAAATTATTAATTCTTAGTTTTGATATTAGACTTACAAAATTAGATATAAGATGTAAGCCAAGTGCATTGCTTTTAAATCCACCAAACTTTCTACCTTTGTCAAATCGTAAATCGGAAATCAAAAATCATCAATGACAGGACTCGTCTATAAATCTACCGGAAGTTGGTATACTGTAAAATCCGAACAAGGCGATTTTATCGAATGTCGTATTAAGGGAAAGTTCCGTATGAAGGGCATCAAAAGCACCAATCCAATTGCGGTGGGAGATGTTGTCGATTATGAGCTTGATGAAACTTCAGACGCCATTACAGGAACAATTCACCACATTCACGAAAGGAAAAATTATATCGTTCGGAAATCGGTCAACTTGTCACACCAAATGCACATTATCGCTTCGAATGTGGATTATGTTTTTTTGTTGATTACGATTGATAATCCGCCAACGACAACCAATTTTATTGACCGGTTTTTAGTCACAGCGGAAGCTTATGGAATCGAAACTATTTTGGTTTTTAATAAGATTGACACTTTCGATGAATCAACATTAAATGAACAACTGTATTTGCAGCACATCTATCAAGAAGTGGGATATCGCTGTCTTCGTGTTTCCGCCAAAGAAAACAAGGGGATTGAAGAATTGAAGCAATTGATGATTGGAAAAGTAAGCATGTTTTCAGGACATTCAGGCGTTGGTAAATCTACATTAGTAAACGCAATGGAACCTAGTTTGCATTTGAAAACGAAAACCATATCAGAACAAAGCAAGCAAGGGCAACATACGACGACATTTGCAGAAATGTACGATTTGAGTTTTGATGCGAAGATTATTGATACGCCGGGAATAAAAGGCTTTGGTATTGTCGATTTAGAAAAAGAAGATATCAGCGGCTATTTCCCAGAGTTTTTCAAATTAAAGGACCAATGTAAGTTTAATAACTGCTTGCATAAAGATGAACCCAATTGCGCTGTCAAAAAAGCACTCGAAAATGATCAAGTATCTTGGTCACGGTATAAAAATTACCTTCATATTTTGGAAGGAGATGAAGAACACTATCGGACAGATGTCTATAATGAAGACCGCATCATCAGTGATCAATCGCGAAAATCTTAGTCTATGAAGGTGGTTATTCAAAGAGTTTCGGAAGCATCGGTTACCATAGCTGAAAATAAAGTTGCCGACATTCAAAAAGGATTGCTCGTCTTAGTAGGCATTGAAGAGGAGGATACCCAAGAAGATATCGATTGGTTGGTGAATAAGATAGTCAATTTGCGCATTTTTGGAGATGCGAATGAGGTCATGAATTTATCTGTTAAAGATATCAAAGCCGATATCATTGTAGTCAGTCAATTTACCTTACACGCTTCTACCAAAAAAGGAAATCGTCCTTCCTATCTGAAAGCCGCCAAACCAGAAATTTCAATCCCAATGTATGAACAATTTGTTCGTAGTTTAGAATTTGTTTTAGGAAAGCGCGTCCAAACCGGAGTATTTGCAGCTGATATGAAAGTTTCGTTGCTCAATGACGGTCCAGTTACGATTATTATCGATTCTAAAAATAAAGAATAGCAACATGTTGCCACACTATTTTTGTGCGACCCAATTTTGGATTCTATTATTTGCTAACTTGCTGATTTAAAACTAGAATGTATGAAAAAAATACTACGTCATAGAATACTCGTACTATTCACATTATTATTTGCCCATTTTTTTGCAACCGCGCAATGTTTTCAAGAAATAAGTTCAGGTTATAATCATTCTGTAGCACTAAAACCAGATGGTACACTGTGGGCATGGGGAGCTAACAGTTCAGGACAAATAGGTAATGGTGATGTAAATAATATGATCTTCAATTCGCCGATTCGAATGGGGACAGACTCCAATTGGAGGACTATTTCTGCTGGAAACTATCACACCGTTGCTATAAAAACTGATGGCACGCTTTGGGCATGGGGACTTAACACATACGGACAAGTCGGTGATGGTACGACAACTAATAAGAACATTCCCACTCAAATAGGAACGGACAATAATTGGAGTCGAATAAGTGCTGCTTGGGATAATACAATCGCTATAAAAACCGATGGCACATTATGGACGTGGGGCGTAAATCATGGAAGCGAATTCGGTGATGGGTCAATTTTTAATTACACGATTCCGACCCAAGTCGGAACAGACAGCAACTGGAGTGACATCAATGCTGGTCATTACCACACACTTGCAATAAAAATCGATGGCACGCTCTGGACTTGGGGAGGAAATGGTTGGGGTGAGCTAGGCGATGGAACAACTACTCCGAAATATTTCCCCATTCAAATAGGCACAGACACCAATTGGAGCGCAGTTAGTGCAGGTGCCTATCATTCTCATGCCCTAAAATCTGATGGAACACTTTGGTCATGGGGCGTTAATTATGAAGGTGAAATTGGAGATGGTTCAAGCGGAATCAATACAGATAAGCACATACCTACTCAAATCGGACTCACTAACCATTGGACTAAAATTGATGCAGGTGAAGATTTTTGCCTTGCGTTAACAAATAATGGAACGCTTTGGGGATGGGGTAGAAATTATTTTGGACAATTAGGCAATGGGTCAAATGGTAATTCTTATATACCGAGCCAAATAGGCGCAGCTTCCAATTGGACGACTATCAGTGCCGGTGGTTATCATTCTCAAGCATTAAAAGCAGACGGCACATTATGGGTTTGTGGCTTTAATAATATGGGACAATTAGGCACAGGTAATACTCCCAATCTATATGTTTTCACAGCTATTGTTTGCCCACAGTTATCAGTTGTTAGCGTAACAAGCAATGAAACTCAGGTGAAGATTTATCCCAATCCTGCTCGTAATGATCTAAACATTCAGGCGATAGACACTATTAATGAAATTACGCTCACTGACTGCAATGGTCGAATTATCCTAACCGAATTGCCCAATAATACAAACACTACTTTAAATGTAAATTACTTGCAAACGGGTATTTATTTCTTAAAAATTGCCACCGAAAATGGCAGTAGTGTGGCGAAAATTGTAAAAGAATAGTAATTCACCCTATATGAACCTCAAAAATTCCCAATTAGAAGTAGACAACTGGATTAAAGACCACGGCGTTCGCTACTTCAATGAACTCACCAACATGGCACAACTCACCGAAGAAGTCGGCGAAGTAGCCCGTATTATTGCCCGACGATATGGGGAACAATCCGAAAAAGAATCCGATAAAAACAAAGATTTAGGAGAGGAATTGGCCGATGTGGTTTTTGTCGTTTTATGTCTTGCCAATCAAACCGGCATCGATCTTCAGGCGGCATTCGATAAAAAAATGGATCTCAAAACCAACCGCGACCACGACCGCCATCACAATAACGAAAAACTGAAATAGTGAATTTATCGCTGCAGCTTTCTGAAGTACATACTGCATCAACGGTTTCAATTGCTGGTTCGAAATCTGAAACCAATCGATTGCTACTGCTTCAAGCATTGTACCCTAATATTGACTTGCAAAATGTTTCTACATCGGATGATTCTGAAGTAATGATGAAAGCAATCCAAACGTCGGAAACCGTAATCGATATTCACCACGCAGGAACTGCCATGCGTTTTCTAACTGCGTATTTCGCCATTCAAGAAGGTCGAGAAGTAGTGCTAACCGGCTCCGCAAGAATGAAAGAACGGCCAATCCAAATTTTGGTCGAAGCCATACAACAACTCGGCGCTGACATCACTTACGAAGAAGCCGTTGGATTTCCACCGCTCAGAATCAAAGGAAAAAAACTCCTCAATTCAAAAGTGTCGCTACAAGCCAACGTGAGCAGTCAGTATATTTCCGCTTTATTATTAATATCACCGAAACTAGAAAACGGATTGCAATTGACTTTAGAAGGTGAACTCACATCCGTTCCCTACATTCAAATGACACTAGATTTACTAAATCACATCGGCGTCAAAACTAAGTTTGATAACAATTATATCCAAGTTTTCCCTAGAACCGACAACCCAGAACCGACAACCCAGAACCGACAACCCACAACGATTACCGTCGAATCCGATTGGTCATCTGCGTCCTATTTCTATTCCATCATCGCGTTGTCGAAAGTCGACACTCAAATCACACTATCCAGTTTCAAACCAAACAACTTGCAAGGAGACAGTGCTTTAATTGAAATCTATAAAAACTTCGGTGTCGAAACCACTTTCAACAACAATAGTATAACGCTGAGAAAAATCAACCTGCAACCTACAACCTACAACCTACAACCTACAACTTACAACCTACAACCTACAACCTACAACGCCCAACTCAACAACACGCCCGATCTCGCACAAACAATCATAGTCACTTGCTTTGGACTAGGACTCGGCTGTCATTTAACTGGTTTACACACTTTAAAAATCAAGGAAACCGATCGGCTACAAGCACTCGAAAATGAACTCACAAAATTAGGCGCAATAGTAACCACAACAGATGATGCTATTATTTTGGAGCCCAAAACGGTAATTAATTCCGACATAAAAATTGAAACCTATAACGATCACCGCATGGCCATGGCATTTGCGCCATTAGCTTTGCGAGTTCCCATAACTATCATCGATGCTGCCGTTGTTTCGAAATCGTATCCCAACTTCTGGAACGATTTGAAAAGCATTGGATTTCAAATAGCCGACACGCTGTAAGTCAGTGACAAAGGCACTCGCCAACTTAAATCAAAAATAAACCTTAAAACACTTGACAACGCCTGTTCGAGCGCCGTATATTTGCGCTCGATTTAGATTTTAGAAGGTACTAAACTTCTAAACTCATAAACCTCTAAACTAGAACAATGAAATTATCACACTTCAATTTTAATTTACCCAAAGAACTTCTTGCCGAATTCCCAGCCGAAAACAGAGACGAATCTCGTTTGATGGTCATCAACAGAGAGAAAAAAACCATCGAACACAAAATGTTTAAAGACATTATCGATTATTTCGGCGATGGCGATGTTTTGGTTTTAAATAATACCAAAGTTTTTCCAGCGCGTTTATATGGTAACAAAGAAAAAACAGGAGCAAGAATCGAAGTGTTTTTGTTAAGAGAATTGAATTCCGAGCAACGCCTTTGGGACGTTTTGGTTGATCCTGCGCGTAAAATCAGAATCGGAAATAAGTTGTATTTCGGAGACGATGATTCCTTAGTAGCTGAGGTAATAGACAACACCACTTCTCGTGGAAGAACGTTACGTTTCTTATACGACGGATCTTATGATGAATTTAGAAATAAATTGACTGAACTCGGAGAAACACCGATTCCAAAATATATCAATCGCGAAGTAACTCCAGAAGATGCGGAGCGTTACCAAACGATTTACGCGAAAAACGAAGGCGCGGTAGCAGCTCCAACTGCTGGATTGCACTTCTCCAAACATTTGTTGAAACGACTTGAAATCAAAGGGGTCAATTTTGCCGAAGTAACCTTGCACGTTGGTCTAGGAACTTTCAATCCAGTTGAGGTAGAAGATCTTTCAAAACACAAAATGGATTCTGAAGAGCTCATTATTTCTCAAGAAGCCTGCGATATTGTCAATACGGCAAAAGCCAATAAAAAACGAATTTGCGCCGTGGGAACGACTTCCATGCGCGCCATCGAAAGTTCTGTTTCTTCTGCAAAAACCTTAAATCCGTTCGAAGGTTGGACAAACAAATTCATTTTTCCACCACACGAATTTAGCGTTCCCAATTGCATGATCACCAATTTCCACACACCAAAATCAACGCTATTGATGATGGTTTCTGCTTTTTGTGGTCACGATTTGATGAAGAAAGCCTACGAAGAAGCAATCAAAGAAGAATACCGTTTCTATTCCTACGGCGATGCCATGTTGATTATCTAATCTGAATTTACTCCAATTTATATATAAAAAATCCCGTGCTTATGACGGGATTTTTTTATGACACGAATTTCACGAATTTATTAGTGCAAATTACTGAAATTAGTGTTTAGCTTTTATGATGTTTTTTGGGCGTGCCCACAAGGGTCAGGCTATCCACTCTATCTTTTTTTCGTTCCTCAAAAAAGGATGCCGTTCCTATCCTTCACGCAACCCTCCATTTCATACAACTCTTGGCTCTTGCTTCTTGTCTCTTTTAGTCAACCTGATACACCAACTTCACCGTAATATTTGCCGTCTTGTTTTTCGATATCGTATTAAACGAACCACCATAAGAAAAATCTTCCGACGAATTTTGTCCCGTAATTTGAAAAACACCCATATCCGATTTTTTCAAGTTTCCTAAACTAGCGCCAGCATTTTCAGCAATACTTTTCGCTCGAACTCTGGCGTCTTTGGTCGCTTCGGCAATCATCTTAATTTTCAATTCCGCCAATTTTGTGTAGTAATATTCTGGAGGATTCGAGTAAAACTCCACGCCAGAATTAATCAATTCGCTCGATTGTCTCGAAATGTCTTCAATCTTATTGACTTCTTTCGATTGCACAGTAACCGTTTGTGTTAGAGAAAAACCAGTGAAAATTTGTTGCTTGGTTGAACCATTTTCATTGTACACATAATCAAAATCTTTATTAAAGTTGACCGCCGAGAAAACAATTTCGTTGTTTGCTATTCCTTTTGAAACTAAGTATGATTTTATTTTTTCACGATCAAAATCTAAAGCCGCATACGCTTCTTTCAAGCCCATACTTTTTTTAGAAAACGAACCGCTCCAAACAATCAAATCTGAAGTAAAATCTTTTTTTCCGAGTCCAGTGACGCTAATCGTATCGCTACTTTGATTCCTATTTTCAAAAGCATTCGAAAACAAGTAAGCGGCAATAATAACCGCAAGTGCAATGATAATGGAGTTGGCATTGGTTTTCATAGGATGAATTTTAAAGCTTAAAAATAGACAATTTTTGAATACATTTTAACCTAACGCAACTTCTTATTTTTTGTTACTTTTACGAACCTTAATTTGACAACAATGACTTTTCAAAATACGCTCGCTTTTGCCCAAGAACTCGATCAAAATGATCCGCTGCATCAATATAAAAGTGAATTCATTTTTCCGCAACACAACGGAAAAAATGTGATTTATTTTACAGGAAATTCCTTGGGATTGCAACCAAAGCGAACTAAGAAATATGTAGACGATATTATGAATGATTGGGCAAACCTTGCTGTTGAAGGTCATTTTTACGCAGAAAAACCATGGTGGGATTACCACGAAAGATTCGCAGCGCCCTTAAGCAAAATCGTCGGTGCTAAACCCTCGGAAGTAACCGTAATGAATACGCTTACAATCAATCTGCATTTGTTGATGGTGTCCTTTTATCGTCCGACAAAAACACGATATAAAATCATTTGTGAAGAGAAAGCTTTCCCATCGGATCAATACATGTTTCAGAGTCAAGTGCAATTTCACGGTTACAAACCCGAAGAGGCTATTGTCGAAATCAAACGCCGCGAAGGAGAACACAACATCCGATTAGAAGATGTTTTGGCGAAGATTAATGAAGTGGGAGACGAATTGGCTTTGGTCTTAATCGGCGGCGTTAATTATTACACCGGTCAAGTGTTCGATATGAAAACAATTACAGAAGCTGGTCACCAAGTGGGCGCTCAAGTCGGTTGGGATTTGGCGCATGCTGCTGGCAATATCAAATTGCAATTGCACGATTGGAATGTCGATTTCGCCTGTTGGTGCAGTTATAAATACATGAACTCGGGACCTGGAAATGCTTCCGGTTGTTTTATTCACGAAAAACACCATAACAACAATGAGTTGCCTCGATTCGCCGGTTGGTGGGGCCATAACAAAGAACGTCGTTTCAAAATGGAGCCGGATTTTGATCCTGTTCATGGCGCCGATGGTTGGCAAGTCAGCAATTTGCCGATACTTTCTTTAGCGCCTTATTTGGCATCGGTCGAGATGTTTGAAGAGGTGGGCATGGACGCACTTGTCGCTAAAAGAGACTTGATTACTTCTTATCTCGAATTTGTACTTCACGAAATAGACAAAGAAGTCGATAGTGTTTTTGAAATCATCACGCCAACCAATCCAGAGCAACGCGCATCGCAATTGTCGGTTTTCTTTCACGGACAAGGTCGACCTTTATTTGAATATTTGATGAACAACGGCGTAATCACCGACTGGCGTGAACCCAACGTGATTCGATTTGCACCTGTGCCATTGTATTCCTCGTTCGAGGATATGTACCAATTTGGTCAAATTCTCAAACAAGGCATTCTGCAAAAAACTGAGGCTTAAACCAATTCCAAAGTAGGGATTTCAATGGCAGTTAAGGCATCTTTATAACTCAAAAGTTGATCTTGAATCAAGCTCGTCGCGTTGCTGAAATAGGTCGTATTGGTAAACAAATTCTGATAGTAAGCAATTCCTTCTAACAAGTTCGCTTTAAACAACTGCCATTTTTTTATTTGAGCTGCGGTGAATTCCCCGGCTTCTTCAATATCGCGTTGTAGATAATCAACATACAATTTCAATTCATTGACGAATACGTGAGGTCGATTAGAATGAGTCATAACATTAGTGTTTCCATAAATATGACGAACCATATCTGACAAGGAAATTTCATGATCAAAATAAGCCAAATTGGGACCCGGACAAATCACAATACCTTGATCTTGCCCTTTGATTTTGATGTTGTTTTCAAGGTAACTGGCGTTCGCCAAACCGACGCAAAGACATGATTTCTCCGTGATTTTCGTCTGCATTTTATTAAAGTCAGCTTTAGAAAGTAGTTCTTTCTTAGCATCCAACTCTTCTAGCTTGATATCTTGGTATTTTTTCGACGCAGTGCACATACCTTTCGGGTCGTATTCTTTACCCAATGCCAACAGTTTTTTAGGACAAGAGCTGCCTGCTTTGTTGTCCTGAATTCTTTGCTGTTTCAGTTGTTCATTGCTGGTTCCCTTGACGGTGTTAAACGGAATACCCAATGGTGAAATATGGCTTAAGTAGAAATCACTTTCTCTCGATTTGGCCAATAAAGCTCTTGTTTCTTCATCTACCGAAGTGGCTTCTGGAACCAGTAAAAACGGTGAGCCCCAACCTACCGCTTCGAGATTATAGTTGTCGAGTAAGAACTCGTGTTCTTCTGCAGTTCCAACGCCGCCTTGAGCTGTTATTTTTAACGAAAGTGGTTCTGTAGGAACGACCATTTGTTTTTGCAATAAAGCTTTTTCCATCAATTCCTGAGCAGATTGAATCAATTGGTTTTTTTTCTGCTTGAATTCTTCTAAAATCGGTCCCAATAGCAAACCATCCGTGGCAAAAGCGTGACCGCCGCAGTTGAGGCCAGATTCGATTCGATATTCTGAAACCCAAAGTCCTTTTTTGGCTAAGAAATTTCCTTGAATCATCGCCGATCTAAAATCGCTGACCTTCAAAATAATTTTCTTTTTGAGTTGACCATTCGCATCTGGAAAGAAATCTTTGAATTGTTCGATGTAACTGTACAATCTCGGATTCATTCCCGCTGAAAGCACCACTGAAGAAGTCACGTTACTATTAGCAAAACCGCGTAATGCCGCATGAGCATCATTATACTCAACTGGCAATGGGTCGTTCTTGGTGAAATTGTCTTTGTCGACTTTGGTCATGATATTCACATCGATGGCGCCAGGCGAAAGATATTCTTCAATAAAATGCTTGAGGTCTTCTTTGCGACTGTTGCTATCTTCTGCAAATCGCAGCAATCGCGCTTTTATTTCCGATTGATTCGGTAGCATCGCGATATAATTTTCCAAAGCGACCTTACTTTCGATAAGTTCTGTCTTGAATTTTTCGAATTTTTCTTTGACGATTTGATCTACTAAATTGAGATAATGGGTAATTCTGCTTGCTCTAAAATCGTCTATTTTGTTGGAGATTTCTTCGTAAGGAACTTGGAATTTGGCACTGTAAAAAGCACGCATTTTTTCGATAAGTTCATCGTCGGTTATGGATATTACGGAATCGATACCAAAATGCGCCACGCGAATTGGGCTGTCTATTGTAAAAGCCAGGCCCATTACTGGGATATGAAAAGTGTGAAGAGACTGGGTACTGTTCATAATGTTAAATCAAATTAATAAACCGCAAAGGTTGGAAATTCATTTTGCCAAAAGACTGATAAATGTCATGTGATTGAATTTGACGCTTTTCTTTTGCTATCAAAGGAATGCGATTATCTTTGCTGTTCAATAGTTGTAATATCATGAACAAA
>CANHEA010000039.1 GCA_947459635.1 Flavobacteriaceae bacterium
AAAACAAACTCTTTTACAAATTTATTAGCATAATATTTAGAAAAAAATAGTTCTGGTTTTTCAATTTTTACCAAACTATCATAAACATCTAAAGCAACTTTCACTTTGAATTTGTACTCCATATCCATGATGCTTTCAAAAAATGGAGTTAAAGATTTTGTTTCGCCGGATTGTATACAATTATATATCAAGGTCTTGGTAATCGCTTCTTGCCGATTGATGGCGTAGTTATAATTTTCAACTTCTATTTTTTCTGCAAAATCTAACCAAGACGAATAGCCAATATAATTAGCGAGTACATCTAATGTGTTTTGATAAGGTATAATGCCGTTAAAATTGACAAGCAAACGGTATAATGTTGTCACCGATACATTGCCATAACTTTCCTTAGAGAGAATTTCACTAAGCTTAAAACAATCAGGTTTGCTGGATATTGGAAAACACAGTTTTAAAGCTATCTGCCTTTTAAGTTCAGATAAGGTATAGGTGTTTAAAGCTTTTCTTGAGTTATTCATAAAGAAAATAATAATCAAATTTAAAAGTTTTGATTGAACTGAGGCTATCTGTTTCGACCTTTTTTCAAAGTTGAACTAAGTTGAACTAAAAGTCAAAGCTGCTATTCTTTAAGTTTGTCCAGGTTTCAAATAAAACAAATGGATTCTGTTTAGTTTGAATTAAATAAATTGTAGAATCTGCCAAAAAAATAAAGTGATGAAAGAAGACGAAATTAAAGAATTAGCGAAAGACATTGTAGAGGCAATTGTAGATTTAAGTTTAGGAAAAGAACCTAATATTATATCAGCAAAAACTTTTAAAACTGTAGCGAAACATTCAAAATTTGAAGAGATGAAAAGTCTTTATATTGAATTTCTAACCAGTTTTAATATAAATGCAGATTCTTCTGACGAATTAAGAGGGCTTACGGATTTTAGAATAAAAATGGTCGAACTATTTAATGTGGAAGGAAAGCTAGAATAATCTAGCTTTTTTTTATCACTTTAAAAAAAATCTAATTAATTCTTTACGCTAACAAATATAAAGTGCCGAAAATGGAACTATTTCAAGAAAAGTTTATTCAAATCATTATTCCTGTTTTTGAGGAAACAATCGAGGATAGAAAGCAATTTTATCAAAAAAATACTAAACCAAGAAAAGAAGCAATAGATAACATCATTAGTTCTACCAGCAATAGCGCTGCGTTTAATGAAATTATTAATTCTTTTGAAGGACCTGCTGGTTTGTTAAGTATTATTCCATCATTAAAAAAATCATTAGAAAATCAAATTATCATGATTTATGACATTGGTGTAGCAAACGGCAAGGAAGAACTAATGACAAAAGAAATGATATTGTCTCTTGCAATGCAATCAAGTGCTGGATCCACAGGAATTAATGCGTTAGCCAAACAAGGTCAAAAGGTAATAGTTAAAAAAGCTAGTGTCAAAATATTTCAAAAAATTGCAAAAGCACTTGGTTTTAAACTATCGGCTGGAGTTTTAAAATCTGCGGTTGCAAAATTTGTTCCTGTTCTAGGCGGAGTAGCAATTGCTATTTGGGTAAAATATACCACGACAGAAATGGGCGAAATTACAGCAAACACTTTGAGTAAAGACATAGATGTTCAAGAAACGGACAGTTTTGAAATAGTCGAAGAAGATCCAGAAGAATTAATAGAAGTAACGGAAAACAAAGTTTTGGTTTTATTAAATTTGATGAAGGCAGACGGAAATTCTAATGAAAAGGAAAAAGAATATATTAAACAGATAATTGAAAACTTTGATTTTGGTTTTTACACTAAATCAAAGTTTCGACTTGATTTAGAATTAAGTTCACCAAGTGAGGTAGATTTTAATATATTAAAAAAAGCAAAAAAATCAGAAAAAGATGGTCTATTAATAGACATGTTAACCCTTGCTAAACGCGATGAACAGGTCCATGCAAAAGAGGTGGAATACATTATGTTTATTTGTGAACAGTTAGGGTTGGATAGTAATTTCGCCGCTAATGAATTAGCTTAGTTGGTTATAAAAAAACAATATTGACATGAAAATTATAATAAAATTTATTCTGCTATTAATTATTTTGGGAGCTGCTTATGTTGGATTGGCTAAGTTAAACCTTGTGCCATCATTAGGAGATTTTGGTAAAAAAGTAGAAAGAAAAGAACTAACCATAGACCAATCGGCAGTGTTACTTGATAATGTGAGTTCTTTATCTCAATTATTTACTTCTACCTATTATGCCGAATTACCAGTACAAGAAATAAAAAAAGAAGATGCTTATTTTGGATTATCTAAAAAAGAAGCCAAGCTAATAATTATAGCTAAAGGAACTTGTTATGCAGGAACGGACTTAGCTAAATTAAGCAAGGAAGACATTGAAATAAAAGACTCCGCAACCTGCACTATTAAATTGCCAAAAGCAACTGTTTTAGATGTTGTAATTAATCCACAGGATTTTTCTATCTATAGTGAGACTGGAAATTGGTCAGCATTAGAAGTGCAAAAACTAAAAGATAAAGCCAAAATAAAGATTACTGATTTAGCAATAAAGTCTGAAATATTAAAAAAATCAAATGATAGATCAATTCAGTTGTTTAAAGATTTTGCAAAATCGATGGGCTACAAAAATGTGACTGTTGAACTAAAAGAATAATCATGAAAAAGAATTTTAAATTATTATTGTTAGTTAGTGCTCTATTTTTATATAGTTGTAACAATATGCCTAATGTTATTCCTGAAAATAAAATTAACGGAAGCAAAGTAGTAGATCAAATGAAAAATTTATCTTCATTAGGTACTGTTGAATATAGTTTTTCGAAAATAATTGCTACATCAGACGACCAATGGTTTTCTGTAGGCGATCGAAAGATATTAATGACTTGCAAGGCCTATCTCAAAGCGGGCGTTGATTTCGGAAAAATCACAGTGCCTTTTATAGACACAGACAAAAAATCAATTGAAGTTATTTTGCCTAAAGGGGAAATAATTTTGCTAAATATTCCTGCCGAGGATATTAAAATAGTTAATCAAACTACCGGTCTTTTGAGGTCTACATTTTCAAACACTGAAATTCAAAACATTCAAGTATTAGCGGAGAAAGACATTAGAAAAAAAGTAAATGAATTTAAGATTACAGAGAAGGCAGAAACTAATGCTAGAATATTTTTAGATCAATGGATTCGCTCGTTTGGGTTTACTTCTGTAAAAATTAGCACGATATAGTCTGTTTTCAACGTTTAAGTTAAAGCACTTTGGTTTAATTGTTAAGTCATTCTTTTTTTATTTTACATTAAAATCAATCGTCGTATGAAAAAAATACTTTACGGTTTAGCACTCCTTAGCGGCTTGAGTTACGGGCAAAGTGTCAAACAAAACAGTCGTTATGGGGCTTCTGTCGTTTTTGAAGATGGTTTGGTTTTAAAATCAAAAGACCGTTATGGGCCATCATTATATTTTATAGATGGCCAAACAATCCGAAGCAAAGACCGCTATGGTGCCGCTTTATTTTATATAGATGGAAACACTGTACGATCCAAAGACAGATACGGTCAAGCCTTATTTTATTTTGATGGGCAAACGATTCGAAATAAAGACCGCTATGGCAAAGCGCTATATTTTGTTGATGGGCAATCCTTAAAACACAAAGACCGCTATGGGAAAACGGCCTATTACTTCGAAGGAATCCCAGAAAAATGGGTTATCGTTTGTTTGATGCGATAATTACTAATTAATTATTTTTCTTCTCTACAATCCAAACAGTTCGGCTGTGTAGCGGCTGATTATTGATTTTTGGTAACAAGCATATCGAGTTGAGGTGCTTTTTTTTGAGAAACCGTCATTATTACACTAGTTTGCGATAGGGATGGTAGCGGCATCCTTTTGCGCTAAAGAGAAACCCTTCGACTGCGCTCAGGGTGACAAGCGCAAAAGATATAGCGGACAGCCCGGCCATTCGCCTAAATCAATTAATCGAACTACAACGTTTTAGTTTTCGGACCTGACATGCTTTAGTTTTTTTTAAAAAAGATTATATTCGCAAGCACAATTGGAGAAAGACCTTTTTTAGTGTAACAATTGTTGCTTGATAAAGACTACTCACTCACATTTACTAACTATCAATTTATTACCAATGAAAAAAATTATTTTATCCTTCTTAGTCGGGATCATGCTTTTGCCAATGAGCGTAAAAGCCGACGAGGGAATGTGGTTTTTGATGTTCTTAGAACGTTTGAATCACAGAGACATGCAAAAAATGGGATTGCAACTGACTGCTGAGGAAATCTACAGCATCAATCACCATAGTTTGAAAGATGCGATTGTACAATTCAATGGCGGTTGCACAGCCGAATTGATTTCGAAAGACGGTTTGGTTTTGACGAATCACCATTGCGGTTATGACGCGGTTGCGGAATTATCGACGGCAGACAAAAACTATTTGAAAGATGGTTATTGGGCAGAAAATCGCAAGGCGGAGAAAAAACCATCAAGTTTATACGTGCGTTTCTTCGTGCGAATGGATGATGTGTCTAAACGTATTTTGTCGAAATTGAACGATAAGATGACGGAAGCTGAAAGAGAAAAAGCGGTGAATCAAGAAATTGCTTTGATCGAAAAAGAAAACAATGAAGGTGGAAAATATACCGTTTCGGTACGTTCGTTTTTTCAAGGAAATGAATACTACTATTTTGTTTACCAAGACTACAAAGACGTTCGTTTGGTAGGAGTTCCGCCAGAAAGTCTAGGAAAATTTGGAGGCGACACAGACAACTGGGAATGGCCACGTCATACAGCAGATTTTTCTATGTTTAGAATTTATGCTGACAAAGATGGTAATCCAGCAGATTACTCTGAAAGCAATGTGCCATTGGCGCCAAAACATTATTTGCCTGTTAATTTAGGAGGTGTTAAAGAAGGTGATTTCGCGATGATTTTAGGTTATCCAGGAAGAACCAACCGTTGGATGCCAGCAGGCGGAATCGAGCAAAACGTGAAGTTCTCTTATCCTGCTTGGGTAGAAGGTGCCAAAACTGGTATGGACAACATGAAGAAATATATGGATCAAAGCGCAGCATTGCGTTTGGTATATGCTTCTAAATATGCAGGAACTGCCAACTATTGGAAGAACCGTCAAGGGATGATTGATGCGTTGACGAAGTTTGGAACTGCAAAATCGAAAGCAGGTCAGGAAGCTAAATTTGATAAATGGGCGAATCAACCAGCGAATAAAGCGAAATATGGTAATGTAATTACAAACATTAATAAGTTTTATAGCTTGACCAATGAAAAAGCGCGTCATGATAATTACTTACAACAATTATTCAGAACGACTGCTTTTGGAACGATTGGAAGAACCATAGGAAAACAGTTAGATACTTACGCAAAAGCGGATGCAGCAAAACGTAAAGATATGGCTGCTGGAATTGTTGAAGCTGCAGAAGAAATGTTCAAAGAGCTGTATATTCCAGCAGAAAAAGATTTGTTGGCGGCTCAATTGAATTTGTATGCTACAAAATCGACAGGTTATGCGATTGCACCAATGGTTGAAAAAATTGGTAAAGAGAACAACAATGATTTCACTAAATACGCAAGTTCCGCCATTGACATGAGTATTTTGACTTCGGTTGAAAAAATCAAAGCATTCTTAGATTATCCGATGCAATCGGTTTTAGATAATGACCCGATTTATACTTTGTCTAATGATATGATTACGCATATTAATTCAAAATCAGATGCGATTGCGAAAGCGCAAAACGATTATGGTGCAGGATTCCGTTTGTTGGTGGAAGGTTTGAGAGAATCAAAAATCGGAACGATTAAGTATCCAGATGCGAATTCAACTTTGCGTTTGACTTACGGAAAAGTTCGTGCTTTACCAGCGGATAAGCGTAATGATGCTAAAATCAACAACTATACGACCATGGATGGTATGGTGAAGAAATACAAAAAAGGCGATGAGGAATTCGATATGCCTGTTC
Source organism: Flavobacteriaceae bacterium (assembly GCA_947459635.1). Taxonomy (GTDB): domain Bacteria; phylum Bacteroidota; class Bacteroidia; order Flavobacteriales; family Flavobacteriaceae; genus Flavobacterium. The sequence goes on from CANHEA010000039.1 coordinate 5,978, forward strand.
GTGTATTAGAGATGAACAAAAACAGAGATTACGGCAGATTTGCCGATAAAGACGGATCGATGCATGTGAATTTCTTGACTGACAATGATATTACAGGAGGAAATTCTGGTTCACCAGTTTTGAACGGAAAAGGTGAATTAATCGGTTTGGCTTTTGATGGAAATATCGAAGCGATGGCTGGTGATGTGATCTTTGACAAGAATTTACAAAGAACCATCAATGTTGATATTCGTTATGTTTTATGGGTAATTGAAAATTATTCTGGTGCAAAACATATTGTTGACGAAATGACTTTGATGAAGTAAAACACAAACTACATTTTATGAAAAAACCGTCTCATGATTTTGAGACGGTTTTTTTTATGTTGGTAAGTTGATACTAATTTTACGAATTCTCAAATGTACATTTGCTTTTTTGTGCCCTTAAAGACTTTCAAACTTTATGCGTTGTATTCATTGTCAAACTTTAAACTTTGATATCCAATTTATTGTATCGAATAGATTCATTTTTGGCTGTGAATTGCACAAATAAACAGTAATCAATTCGTGTCAATTCGCGAAATTCGTGTTTTTTAATGAATGACTTTCTTCGTTACTACTGTGCTATTGTCTAATTTGATTTTTGTGAGATAGACTCCATTAGCAAAATCAAATCTAGTGTTGAACTCGTGCTCAAGCGCTGTAGGCGTGTATTTTTGGATTAGTTTACCTGAAATATCGAATAACTCGATTGCAACTATATTAGAACTACTTTTAACGTGCAACTGATGTTCAAAAATAAAAGCATTCACGTTCTGATTTGCGTCAAAGTTATTTGTACTAAGAGCGGTATTGCGATAACGAAGTATAAATCGATCGTCGAAAGTTCCGTTTCCGGAAGTAAATTCGTATGGACTTAGCGTTAAATTGTGAATGATATCTAATTCACGGTCTTCTATATAAACATTCTTTTCTTTCAAAGAGTCATCAATGCGGTCTAAAGCAAAAGTATAATGGTCACGAATACTAGATCGATAGCCGAGAGGCACTTCGTCGGTATCTTCAAAAGGTAAAGGTCGACCTTGTATCACCAATTTTTTGTCACCCACCAAGGAGTAGAGTGTGGTGCTAGTTTCATCTGTAAATCGAATTCCGTCGAAATCTCTGTCCCAACCTATTGTTGCTCCGTCGACATATCCCACTAAAATTTGATTGAACGAACCAGTTTCACCAGTTAAGTTTAACCAAAGTCTTTGTCGTTCTATCGGGTCATTGCTAAAGTTCTCGTGCGGTACGTTGACTGGAGAAGCTGTTCGGTAGAATTGGCTGTTATTACCAGTAACACGCATGCTGTTATTGAAAACAACACTGTTTCCTGACGGTGCAGTTTCAGTGCTTTTGGTGAAAAAACCTTGGCCTGCGGCGATATAACCTGATGGTATAGGTCCTCCAGTTCCAGCTGCTGAACCTACAGCTCCAACTCTATTCCACGAAGCGTAATCACTATTGTTGTAGTTGTAGGTAAAGGTTCCGTAAAAAGGACTTAAGTAGGTAGAAGAAACTCCTGAATTGTGCGTCCAAAAGTAAATGGTTCCATCTATGATCGTTGCATTTGTTGGTTCACTTAGGAACGAAAGTGCGCTCACCGCTGAAGGATAGGGATTTCCTAATAAATTCCAATCATCCGTATCATCAGGAGCTAGTAAATTACCATGATAAATAGGGCATGAAATCACCCCATTATTTGGCGTTCCAACGAAATTCGCGGTATAAGGCACTTTAGTTCCTGAGGAATAGGAGTAGGTTTGCGGGCCTCTTACGATATACCCTTTGATAGGATTCATGACGGTTGCAGATGATTCCGAAAACCAATTCCCCATACCATTTGCAATCGTAGGCGTCCAGCTGAAGAACTTATCAGAAAGTGTATCAGGTGAAAGCATACCCAATGTAAAATTGGATGCTAAGGTTACAGGTGTTCCCCAATAGGTATAGTCGAAACGATAAATAGGAGGTGTGATTCGTTCCATTGTAATATTACCTGAATTGGTGGCGCCATCATTAATTTGAACTAAACTTGAATTATTATTAAATTTAATGGTGCCAGGTGCAGTTACGGTTAACTCATCGTTTAGAATTAATGCATCTGGGTCATTAAATACGACGTTACCCCCAGTTACAGAGCAATTACAGCCGGTTAAATTTCCCGATGAAGTATAGCTGCCGGTAAAACTTAAACTCGTATTTCCCGTTGGTGGTGCTGGACTCCAACCTCCTCCGTTCCAAGTTGAGGTACTCATGTTTATCGTTCCGGTACTGGTTCTCGTACAACCTGTTCCAACGGTAGTTAAAGTTGCCGTGTATACTCTTGCGATGGACGACTTGGCGTAAAGGGTTGGTTGGTTTAAATGAACAAGAGGATTGTAAGTGATTGTTGCACCTGCATCTGTATATAATTCGGTAACTGGTGACCATGTTATTGGGTTTTCGTAACCAAAAGTCATCACTGGTCTATTGGCACTAGTACCAGTTCCAGTTAGAGCACTGCAAGAACCACCTCCAGTTCGAGAAATAGTACTTACGACTGCTTGAGTTGATACAGAAACCGTACTTGCGAGACCAGATGTACCTGTATGGCATATTTCTACTAGTACATTGGAAGTTCCATCCCACGCAAAAGGAGTGCTGAAAATATGCGTATTAACGCCAAGAGTTGGAACTAAGTTACCGGCAGCAAATACACCAGTAAAAACGGGAGTCAAGTAGGTGGAAGTTAAAACTGTAGCAGTAGTATTTGCCATGCGGAGATTATAAGTTGTCATTGCCGCTGGCTGAGCTGTTGTTACATTAAATGCAATCGAGGTAAGATTTCCTCCAGCAATTCCTGCTGCATTTAATTCGGCTTTGGTCACTAAATATTGAATTCTCACTTCAGTACCAGTTCCTTGTCTATAAGGAGAAGTTGCTGCTAGCGATAAACCAGATGCAACACCTACAGTTCCTGTCCCCGTATTTGGAGTTGCCGTAAACGCTTGAATTGTGTTCGGACAAAGTGTTACCGAAGCTGGAGCAACAGTAATGGCTGCGGGCTGCGGATTAACCGAAACAACAACGTCTTTAGTTTTGACACAAGTAGCTGGTGAAGTACCAGTAACGGTATAGGTTGTCGTTACCACTGGTGTTGCGGTTACTGTTGTACCACTTGTTGCACTTAGTCCAGTAGCAGGAGTCCAAGTATATACATAGGTTAAATCTGTACTTGAAGCAGTCAAAGTGGTACTGCTTCCCAAACAAATTGGAGTGTTAGGGGTAAGCGTAATGTCAGCAGGTTTGGTTCCGGTAAATTCGTCTGCTCCTATATCTGGTGTGGTTGCATTTCTTACTGCAGCGTCATAATCATCAGTAACGGAAAGTGGTGTTCCTCCTGATTCGATGTCGGTACATCCTGCAACGATATGCAAATCGGCAGTTGCTGTATTAGTAAAACCAAAAACAAGAGCGGAAAAGCTATTGGCATCGCCTCCTGAGGCGGTTTTCCATGTTGTGAAAGTCCTGTCAGTCGCATTGGTTAATCCAACGGTTGCAGCGACCGAGCAATTGAGTACATTATAATTTGTGGTTACTCCAGTGAAGTTGGCACTGGTATTAGCGAAAGCATAATTTTTACCACCGCTCACACGTTCCATTACGAAAATATTGTTTTTGATGTCGGCCGTTGCACCAGCTAACGCATTATATTGAAAAGCCGACGAGACTTGAGTACCTGCGTGCGTTCCACCAACGTAAATACTATTGTAATAGTAGTTTCTGGCACCCGCACCTCCAGCATCAAAAACGCCAAGGGCTCGAACGGTATTGTTGTTTATAATCGAAATCATATTATTGGCAATAGTCCAGTTTCCGCCAGTGGGAAGAAAACCTATGGTAGAATTTGCTGCACCCGTGGTTGTGTTGGTTAAACCATAAATTCTATTTTTTGCAATAGTACCACCACCGGCTGTGCTAGAAGTAACAAGGGCAGCAACGGTTACATTAAATAGTCCAGTAGCAGTAGCATTCAAACCTGAAATGGTATTGCTTGAAATTGTTGATCCTGCCAGAGAAGAACCATAATATATTCCTACTATTGGGGCATTTACTCCAGTTCCAACATTGGCTGTTGGGGAATTTAGGTTAGAAATTGTATTGGTGCTAATGGTAGCAGCATTGGCGCCTTGAACTTCAATGGCTCTAACTGAAAAGGCAGTTCCTGTGCTAGTGCTTGTCATTCCGTTGATACTATTGCCCGTTATGGTATTCGATGTTGCACCAAGTGGGTTCACATAAATTCCTCTAAACGAACCATCATTGGCAGAAGAAAGGGTTGAAATGGGATTGTTAGTTATAGCAATTGCAGCACCTCCAGTTACAGAGATTCCACTCACGATTGACGCTCCAGTTGCCGAAGTTCCTGATACACCAGTTATTGCATTGGTGCTGATTGTTACTGTTGTGCCATTAGACGAATTGATTGCAGTCACGGTATTTCCGGCACTCGATAAAGTTCCGATGGTGTTATTGGATATGGACTTTGTAGGTGATGCAGAAGAATTAATAATTCCTGTAACTGCACCAGTTGTCGAGGAAAGACCGGTGATAGTGTTTGAATTGGTATTATTGGTTAGCGTTGTAGCAGGTTGCGAATTGGTCAACCCGATAACTGGTCCACCTGCACCCGAAGACGTCAAAGTTGTGATGCTGTTTGAATTTACATTTAATGTTGTAGCGCTTCCCTGATTGCTAACAGACAATCCAGTGATGCTATTACTATTAGTAATATTAGAAATGATATTGTTCGAAACGGATGAAGTTGTTCCAAAATAATTAAGATCTACAACAGTAACAGAGGATGATCCAAGTGACCAATTGCTAAATGTATTACTGTTGATGGTTTTAGTAGGAAATACGACACCAATCCCATCATAGTTCTGCCATCCAATTATGGCGGTGCTTCCCGAGATAGTAATATTTGAAAAATTATTATTGTTGTTATTGACGATTGAACCTGCAACGGAACTGGAGTTGTCCAAATAAAGAATTAATGATCCTGTGGCTCCACCTTTAACGAAAGTCCCAACAATGCTGTTTGAGTTGATGTTTTTGGTCCCCGTTGCAGTTAGCGAAACCCCATCAGCAATGAAAGTTACGATGCCTGTTGTATTTACATTTAAATTTGAAAAAGTGTTGGAACTAATATCTTGCGATAAGGTAACTGCTGTGTTAGTAATATAATTATGATTAGAAGTGCCTGCAGTGGTGTGCGTTATTCCTCTAAAATCATTGGCAAGAATAGAGACCGCGGCAGTACCTGCTCCACCCGCATTATTTATACCTCTCAACAAACCAGAACAGGCGGCGGTATAGGTTACTAAATCAGTACCGGCGATTCCCAAAGAGTTATTTGAAATTGATATTGCCGAAGAAACCCCACTAGAATTAATAATACCGGTAAACGCGGATGCTGTTGCACCTGCTGAGGCAAACTTGATTCCTCGTATACTGTTGTAGTTGATATTGGTAGTTGCATTTGTGCCTTGAGTCCATATACCAGTAAACGCGTTGGTTGCGGCCGCATTGAAAGTAATATTCTGAATAAAATTAGAAAATCCGGAAGCGCCAATAGTTAAAGGGGTTCCTATCGATGTTGAGTTAATACCAATAAAAGTACTTCCAACCGTCGAGGTACCTAGGACTCCTAAATTTATACTGTTAGCTGGGGTAAAATTGCCAATGGTGTTGTTTGTGACGGTATAAACTGCCGCCCCAGCAATATTAATTCCAGTTACATTAAATGCAGCTCCTGCTACGCCTATTGTAGTAATCGATTGAATCGTATTGTTTTGAATAGCAACAGCACCAGAACCAGTCATATTAATTCCAAATGCTGTTCCGCCAAATCCAGCGGTTGCATTAAAGGTAATAGGTGCTGCTGGGAGTCCGATGATGTTTCCTGTTAAATTTCCAATATTTACATTTCCTGCCGTTACTGTTATTGCATTAAATAGTGTCGTAAAGGTAGCTGACGAAGTACTATGGGATATTCCTGCAATCCTATTGTTTTGGATACTCGAAGCGGTTGTACCTCCAACTGCAAGCATAATTGGATTGAATACAGAACCCAAAAGTCCAACAAAATTATAGGTTCCGGTTCCGGTTGATGAACTGTAACCTATAGTGTTTCCTGTAATGATGAAATTATTTCCTGAAGTATTTCCTATTCGAATGCAGGAATGCGTAGTTCCAGTCGTTTGCGTTCTTGTGGCAGTTTGATAAAAACGATTGTTGGTAATCGATACATTTGATGAGCCAAGCACTGTAAGATCAATTCCTGATGAAGTTACTGCAGCATTAAAAAAGTCAAAGATATTATTATTGGCAATCGTAATGTTGTCGTTGGTAAATGCTGGCGTGCCCGTAAAACAAATTGCTTTCGACGGCAAATTACTGCCAGCTGGACCTATGTTGCAATTCGAAATGGTATTGTTGTCATTTCCAGTACTGGTTGATAAAGCGCCGAACCAAATATTACCTCCTGCAGTTCCCACGCCACTGGTACTTGAACCCAATATACTAGCGTTGGTGATGGTGTTGTTTGTAGCATCCCCTTGAAACAAAATGGTACAAGTATTGGCAAGTGCCGAAACAGTTGTGTTTGTAATGGTCAAACTGTTTCCATTCGCATTTAATCCGTCGATAGTCACATTATCTGCGCCATTAAGATAAACGAGTGCATTTGCTGCAGTAGTAGCTCCTGTTATCGTACGCGCGGCGCATCCTGCAGGCTGTATAAGTACCGAGGTAACTCCTGCTACTTGATTTAATTGTGCTGTATTTGTACCTTCATTGAGGTCATTTAGAATAGAAATTGTAATTGCACCAGTGTGAAAAGCACCAGGATTCATAGCGTCAAATGCTGCTTTTAAAGTCGCGTAATTAGCGTTTAACGAAATTCCGGAAGTTGCAGTTAAGACAACATTGCCCGGGATTAATTCGCCGATTGGGCTGATGCTAGCTCCAGGGCTATATCCTTGAAAAGTTATCTGCGCCAATTGAGTCGAATTTAGACCAGTATTGTTATTGCCAACAAAAATTTTAGCTCCCGTACAACTATTTGTCCATCCGGTGATAGTAAGCGTTGTTGCCGAAGTCCAAGCGACTGAATTGCTTGCTGCAAAAGTCAAAATGTGATTTCCTGTTCCTAATTCGATTGTTGAATTATTAGTTAATTGTAAAGTTCCCACAGTATCGCTAAATCCTGCGGCTGCTCCTGTGCTGAGTTTCCCTCCATTCAAAATAACGTTACTTGTATTCGCAATCGCATTGGCTGCACCATATTGCAAAGTTCCAGCATTAACAACAGTATTTCCGGTGTAGGTATTAGAAGCTGAAAGCCTAGCCAACCCGGGATTAATTTTTTGAATGCCGCCAGTTCCTGCAATGGTATTTGTGAAATTTACAGTTCCACCCACGTTAAAAACATCAATATTAACTGTATTATTGTTGAGGTTGATAGTGCCCGAATAGGTATGGGTATTAGAGGTATTTAGCGCGCCAATTGTTGCGTTTGTAGAACCGGCAGGAACAGTAATCGCATTGGCTACCGTTGTCGCTGTGGATGCATTGCTAATGTAGAGTTTGTTAACGTTGGTGTTTCCTATGCCAACTTGAATTCCGCCTTGTATGACACCAGCTGATTCTACCCAAAGTTCTCCGGTCTCAACAAAGTATCCGCCAGAAAGCGACGCTGGATTGTTATAGTTAACCTCAACAATCGAGTATTCCTTGATGTAAAATCCAACCGTGTTATTTCCTTCGGGATAACCATTTAACGTAACTTTCCGAGAGTTTGGACCGTATACTTCAAAATTTCTATTGCCGCTATTGAAGATGGTACGATTAAAAGTAAGTCCGCCATCTACAGGGTTTAATTCGATTTTTGTAGCATTTCTCCCATGGAAAGGGAGGTTGAAAACCTGAGTCAAATTGGGAGCGTAATTTTCAATTTTCCCGTAAAAATTAAGACCATTTTCATTAAACAAAGGTCCATCTGCATCAAACTGTGTGACAGAGGAGGTGTAAGTAGCAAAATAAGTTAGGTTGTTTATGTCTTTCCAAGTGCCAAAATTGAGGTACATGGTGGTTTGCGCTGGATTATTTTTGAGTCGAATATTCAAATCCGTAAAGGCGTTCCAAGTAACGGGGCAGGCATCGGCAAACCAATTGTTACATAGTTGAAATTCTCCTACCGGATTGTCTCCATCCCAATTGTTTTGAGCTTGGGTTTGGAATGCGCCAAAGACAAGTATTATGCAAGCAATTAGTTTACAATATATATGATTTTTCATAAAGTCATTAATTTGTATTTGGTAGGCTAAAAAAATGTTTTAAGTCGCTAAGCAAACCTTACAAAAGTATTATTTTTTTTTAAAATATTTACAAGTATTCGTGTCATCTTCTAAAATCAAGAATTATTTATAACTTAATAAAATACAGTAGTTTATAAGCTAAAAAAACCCCATTTATTTATGAGGTTTTTAATTTTTTCAGCAAATCTTTAAAAAATGTATTTTCAGCTGTTTGTAAACGCTATTGCTTTTTATTTTGAATTAATTTTTTTGCTGCAATAAAGCCATTCTCGAGTTTTATTTTTACCAAATATACTCCTTCTGCAAAATAGAAATTGGCGCTAAAATAACGACTCTTTTCATCTAAACTGAAAGTGCTTAGCAATTTACCAGAGATGTCGTAAATATCTACGGACGTAATATTTTGAGTTGCTTCGATAATGAGATTTTTATCGGCAATCAAAGCAGTGACCTTTGGCTCTACATTTAGCGATGATTTGGTGGCCAGGTCAATATCTGTAAATCTCAATACAAAGCGGTTGTTGTATTTTCCAATCCCAGAGGTAAAGTTATATGGGCTTTCTTTGAGATTATGAATTATATGTAATTCCTTGTCTTCAACATAAATTTCTTGATTGTCAAATAATCCATCAAAGTGATCTAATCGCAATGAAAAATTCTCGCGCACTGTTGATCTAAATCCAAGTCGGACAACATCATAGTTAGAGAAAGGTGTTGGTCGTCCCTGAATGACAAGGTCTTGGTCGTGCAATAGAGAATAAAAACTTATTCCAGAATCATTTCCAAATCGAACTCCGTCATATGCTCGATCCCAGCCATTGGTTGCGCCATCAATATATCCAACTAGAATTTGGTTAAAGGATCCGCTGTTGCTTATTAAATTAAGCCAGATTCGATGTTTTTCGATTGTTGCGTTTTCAAGTCTAACTCCATCATTTGTTCCAGCGTTTAGTCGGAAAAATTGTTGATTATTTCCACTGACCCTCATTGAATTCTTGAAAACGACCGGATTACCACTTGGTGCAGTTCCGTTGCTTTTAGTAAAGAATCCTTGTCCAGTACCAATAAATCCATTGGGAACCGTACCGCCTGACAATGCCGCTGAACCTCTAGATCCAACTGCACCTAAACTATTCCATGACGCATAATCGCTGTTGGTATAATTGATGACAAAATCACCGTAAAAAGGGTCGATGTAGGATGTACTAGGTGCTGAATTGTGTGTCCAAAAATAAATTGTACCGTCAATCACCGCGGCATTTGCTGTATCTGTCAAGAATGCTTGAGCATCTATAGCTGAAGGGTATGGATTTCCAAGCAAATTATACTTGTCATTGTTTGTCGCTGCCCCTAATGTTCCGTGGTATATCGGACAGGAAATGTTTCCATTGTTTGGAGTTCCAATAAAATTCGCTGTATATGGAACAAATGTGGTTGGCGTGTAAGAATAAGTTTGAGGCGCACGAACGATGTATCCTTTAATAGGATTCATGATGGTTGCAGCCGATTCAGAAAACCAGTTTCCAAATCCATTGGCAACAGTGGGAATCCAACTAAAATACTTATCAGCTAATGTTAATGGTGAAAGAGTTCCTAATGTGAAATTAGAACCAAGCGTTACGGGACATCCCCAATAAGTATAGTCAAATCGATACATTGGTTGCGTGATTCGCTCTACAGTAACAACACCTGTATTTGAAACATTATTCACTTGTACTAGGCTCGCAGAATTACTAATATTGAATTGACCTCCAGCGACGACATTAACTGCGTCAGTCACAGTAATTGTATTGGTCGCATTAACTTGCAAAACACCTCCGTTAAGTACAGTTAAGCTATACGCATAAGCGTTGTAAGATGCGCCGGAAATAATAGGGTCAATTGCTGTGTTTCCAACAACAACGCAATCTAGCGCTGTGGGTACACCAACTGGATTCCAATTACTTGCTGTATTCCAATCTGAAGTTGTGCCATTCCAATTTTTTGATCCGCTAATTACTCCAGTACCTGTCATGCCTGACGCAGACGCTGTACAAGTAGCATCGCTTAGGGCTGTAAGCGTATAGTTTGTTGGAACTGAAGGCGATACATTGAAAATATAGGGATTGGTGGTATTTCCAGTCACTGTGACCGGAGTTGTTCCATTAGTATAGGTAAAATTCCAAGGCGAATTACCGGTTAAAGTTATACTCATCGGAACGTTACCACTGCAAGTCGATCCAGATCCTGAAATAACTGCTGTTGGACCATTAATGACAAAGTTAGCGACAGAACGCACATTCGGATTATTTGGGCAAGCAGCATAGAACGGATAGGTTCCAGGAGTATTTGTGTTAGTCAGTCCTGAACCAGATACCCCCACAGGATTAAATGGGGTTCCTGTTCCAATGGGAACACCACCGCTGGCAGCAGCATACCATTCAACGGTTCCGCCAACTACGCCCGAAACTGTGCCCGGACCTGTGACATTCCATTGAAAAGTATTGGTTAATGTGATACTTGATCCTGAATATAATGTTGAAATTAATGTATAGGTTACACCTGCGGTTAGCGTTGAACTCATCATAGGTTCAAAAGTCGTTGGTCCACTATCATCATCACCGACGATCCAAGTTCCACTTCCGCAAACGCCTGGATTAAATGGATTTATTACGATATATCCCATAGCATCATAAGCAGTGGTTGGTGCCATTGTAAAAGTGTAAAAGCCGGTTGCACTCACCTGGAAATCTAATGAAGTATAGTTAGATGTTAGTCCAGCGCCATCAAACTGACAAATCGGTGAATTCGCAATGAAAATAAGAGGACGAACTGCACGTGGATCACCTGATGCGTCCCAAGAGCCATTAACAGTTGTTCCTAAATTCGTAAGATTTGTACACGACCCTGTTGCAGTCAAAGTTGCGTTTCCACCTAGACAAATTGAGGCATTAGTAGTAACTGGTGGAGCGGCATTGGTTATAAAAGAAATTGCTCCAACCCAAACACCTTTGTTGACTCCACAGTTAGACCTTACCCATACATAGTATTGTGCTCCTGTAGCTAACCCACTGAGATTCGCACTAGTTATTCCGGCGGAAGTTCCTCCCGTTGGTAAAGTCACGGGGACAGGGGCTGTTGCGGATGAAGAAACAATATAGTCATAGCCATTGGACGGAGCTGGGATTGCAGCGCTCCAATTTAAAGTGGCAGTGTTCGTTCCGATGCCAGTTACGGACAAGTTACTCGGATTTCCGCTGCAGGCTAATGCGGTAACAGTAAAAGTATAATCTTCGGTTTCTCCGCTACTAATTGAACCACATGCTAATGGATTTGTATCAGTGAAATGAGCCCGTATTCTCATTCTATGGTTCCCAACAATTGCATTGGCGGGTACAGTAAAACTTCCTGTATTGGCAGAAAAATAGTTACCAGAGCCATATACTTTTTCTCCCGAATCATTAAAATCTAGATCATTATTCCAGTCAATCCAAATGTTAAATCCAAATGTTCCGCCAATATAGGCGGAAGAAAAATTTACAGTGCCGTAGGGTTGCTGGCTTACAGATTGAACGGTAAAATTGCCATAACCGGCGGGAGAAAAGCCAGATGAATTGTTTGTAATATTGGTTATTCCTCCGGTAGTTGAAAAATTATTTATATAAGATCCCGTTAGTGTCGAGGTGGATAAACAATAGCCAGTTTGGAAAACACCTGCGGCTGTCCAAGCACTAAAAGTACCCCCGCAATTACTTCTTACAAAAATGTAGTAGGTCGTATTTGCAGTTAAGCCCGTAAGATTTATTGTTAGAGCTGTGGTTGCGATCCCTGGTACTGTTGGAGTTGTAGCGCTTGTAGAGACGATATATTGGTAACCTGTACTAGGTACAATTACTGGAGGCGCCCAATTAATTGTTGCGGTAGTGTTTGTAATATTAGTTGTGTCTGAAAGCAGCGGTGGCTGACATAATGAGGTCGTTGAGGCACATATGCCGAAGGTCCCGTTATTGTCATTTCCAAATTCCCAAAATCTAATATAAACGGTACTTCCTGGGGTTAACCCAGTTCTATTAATATAAGACATAGCACCATTTGCACTGTCATCATCATCGCATTCAATCAAAGTTAAAGCACCACAGGTTCCTGTATAAAGAGCCATTCCTGAGTCTGTCATGGTTCCAGCTTGTGAGTCTAAAATTAGTATTCCGTTTGCAGGCACTACTGCACTAAACCAAACGTCTCCCCCAGAATATAAACCACATCCCGGCGCAGGTGTTCCCACAGTAGAACTTGTGGTGGCAAGTGCATTGGAGAAGGCAGACGTGATGCAATTAACACCAACTGTTAATGGAATCGCAGTGGTACATTCGTCATTAAAAGCAGATAGGGTAGTTCCTGAACCAGCAAGAGGACCTAATGTATTATATATTGGACCTCCAAGACACGAAGTGGAATTAAAAGCAAAAATAAAATAATAGTATTGGTTGTTTGGCGCTAATCCAGTTCCAGGAATTGAAGTTGAAGCGCCACTTTGAACAAAAGAAAATGCAGTGCCTAGAGAGCTTGTATTTCCGTTATTATATGTCGTGCCATTGACAGGTTGGCTTGGAGGTGTACTGGTTAATGAACGAACGACCAAATAACCATCGGCTGTTCCTGAAAAGGAAGCGGGAATTGATGACGCAGTAATGGTGCCTAGCACAAACGAATTAGCTTGGCTTACAGGTGCAACGCAATTAGGAAGAAAAGTTGTCACATTGCCTGTTACGTATATACTTGAACAACCATTTGAGGCAAGAATTCTATAATAATAAATTGTGTTAGAACCAAGTGAAGCAACGTTTAACGTTGTCGTTGGAGCACCAATGGTAAAAGGTGAACCGCTAATATTTGTTACAAATCCAGCATCCGTTGTTATTTGTACTGTATAAGAAATTGCAGATGCAGAACCACCAGTTGGTGCTGCCCAATTTAAAGTAAATCCAGTAGCCGTAACTCCGCTTGTAGCGACAGTGTTTGGAATGGCAGGGCAAGTAATGCCATTACCGGTAAGAGGAGAAGAGAGATTATAAGCAGGGCCTCCTGAGCAACTAGTGTTATTATATGCGAAAATATAAAAATAGTACCGTGTGTTACCAGCAAGAGAAGTCCCCGTAAAACTTGTAGCTGCCCCACTTTGGATAAAAGTGAGTCCAGCACCTAAAGTAGCAATATTCCCAGCGGAATAGATGGTTCCATTTGATGGCTGTGTTGGAGGAGTGGCGCTTGTTGATTGTACCACTAGGTAACCACTGGCACTTCCGCTGCAGCTAGCAGCAATACTTGATGAAGTAATTGCACCTGATACAAAACTAGAAGCTTGGCTTGCAGGAGCTGTACAAGTGGAGAGCAAAGTAGTAAAAGTCAAATAAGCAGTCCAACCACTAAAAACACCGCCGCCACAATCGCTTCTTACAAAAACATAATAAAGCGTATTAGGTGTTAAGCTACTAACATTTGCAGATGTTCCTGCTACGAAAGTTCCTGCTCCTGCCGGTGCATAATTTGACGTGGAAACAACGTATTCATACCCATTCGCTGGAGCGGGACTTGGAGCAACCCAATTTAGGGTAGCAGAAGTTGAAGTAATGGCTGTTGTTGCCGCTAGTGTTGGCTTCAAACAAGATGGCGAAATACAACTTACACTAGCAAGCCAACCAGGATTGTTATTAGTACCGTCGGAGCGCCACCGTATAGTAATTGATCCCGAAGCATCAGTCGAAGTTATGGTTCCAGGACTTGTAGTGCCATAAAAAGAACCGGCTGGGCAATTGGTTGCATTGGCTCCGGCGGGAAGTCCAGAGGAAATGATAGGAGATGCAGTAGTTGGCCCATTATAAATCACCATTCCGTCTTGACCAGATTCTGTATTGAAAGTATTAAAAACCAATTCAACTTTATTAGTCCCAACGGAAGGTGTGAACGTAATTGTGTGGTCTTTATTGATGTTATACGAATCGTTTACCCCGCCTTGGTCCGTAAAATTATAGGTCGTACCACATGCAACAGTTTGGGTACAAGTTGAAGGTGTTGCATTCAACGTAGGAATTATCGTGTTGTTGCCCGCATTTGTCGATGTCCATGCGATGTCATCTATCCAGCGGAGATCTGTGCCGCTAGCTCTTTCATCTACAATTTTTACATAAACGTTTGTAAGACCCAATGCACCTAAGTTAACGTTCAATTGAACCCAAGCAATACCCGGAGTCGCGGAACCTCTGGAAGTCCAAGTTGCTAAATCAGGTGATGTATAAACAGTAAATTTAGGAGTTCCTGTTGCTACACCGCTGCGTTTATGGTAAAAAGAAAAAATACCTGGAGTACTAATCATTGGAGTTATAATAAAATCTCCAACTGCATCAAACTGAAGTTCATTAACTCCTGAATAGGCTGCAGCTACCGTTGTGTATGTCATTGAATTATCTATCCACGTGCCGCCTGAAGTTGGAAGGGAAGTGCCAAAACTTTCGTGATTTTGGTAATTGGTGCATTGCGAAAAAGCAGAATGTCCGCTAAAAAGCAACACCAAAATGAATACTAATTTCAAAGTGAAATTAAGTTCAAAACAATTTGAGTTGCGCATAATGCCACAACGCTTCGAGAAGTAATATCCAAAGTTCTTAAGTTTCATAACGGTGTCGTAAAATAATAAATAGGGTCTGTAAAGTTACACTATTTTAATATTGAACATTTATAAATGTTTAGTTTTTTTTCAACTATTATTGTGATTATTCAACATTTGGTATGAACCGTTGCGTTTTTGTAAGCTTTTATTGCGTAAATAATAAAGAATGTCTATAATTATATGTGTCCGATAAATGAGTTACAAGCATGTGCATTATTAAAGAATATCTTAAAAAACGCCCCCTAATAGTTTTGTATTAGGGGGCAATTGTTTTAATAGAATGAAATTATTGCTGTTTGAGTAATTTACTTGAAATTACCATTCCGTTTTTAAGTTTCGCTTTTAAGAAGTAAACACCTTCGGACCACGAAATAGGCGATCCGAATTTCTTCTCGGGTCTATCTAATTCAAAACGTTTTATCAAT
>CANHEA010000040.1 GCA_947459635.1 Flavobacteriaceae bacterium
CAATTGCGAAAGCTATTTGGGGTTCCCAATGATCTGATGGGTTTGATTCCTGGTAGAGTAACTTACGTCATCGATAAAGAAGGTATTGTTCAGTTGATTTTTGACAGTATGTCTGGTCCCATTCATATTCAAAAGGCTTTGGAATGTATCCGAAAAATTACCTTAAAATAATTACTATGTCGATAGCTATTGGTTGTTTGTCGAAAGTTATTCGCGGAATTAAGCAGTGATTAATCTTTTAACAAATACTTTTTATAATTTTGTCTACTTATTTTGAAGCAAATGAAATTTTATCCACTACAGTTCCAACCCATTCTTAAAGAACGAATTTGGGGAGGAACGAAATTAAGAACGCACTTAAACAAGCCAATCACTTCTGACATTACTGGAGAAAGTTGGGAATTGTCAACAGTTGACGGTGACGTTAGCAAAGTTGCAAATGGCGATTTTGCTGGAAAGTCGTTAATTGAACTGATCAACGAATTTCCAAATGAAATACTGGGTTCACGTGTGTTTAAGAATTTCGGCAAACAATTTCCTTTGTTATTCAAATATTTAGATGCCCGAGAAGATTTGTCAATTCAAGTGCATCCCAACGACCAATTGGCGCAAGAGCGACACAATTCATTCGGGAAAACAGAAATGTGGTATGTGATGCAGGCGGACCAAGATTCAAGTCTAATAGTGGGTTTCAAAAAAGATTCAAATGCAGCGGAGTATGTTGAAAACCTCACTAACAAAACTTTACTTTCCATATTAGATACGGTTCCAGTTCAAGTTGGAGACGTTTTTTTCTTAGAAACAGGAACGGTTCATGCCATTGGCGCTGGATTGTTAATTGCTGAAATACAGCAAACTTCTGATATTACCTACAGGCTTTATGATTTTGATCGCGTTGATGCAAATGGAAATACACGAGAGTTGCATGTCGATTTAGCACTAGAAGCCATCAATTATAAAAGAATTGAAGCTCAAAAACACTATCAAAAACAGGAAAATGTGTCGAACGAAATGGTTGATTGTAATTATTTTACGACCAATTTTATTCCGCTTACTGGAACGATGAATTTTGTAAAAGACGGATCGACTTTTCATGTTTATATGTGTACTGCGGGAAGTTTTACACTGAAACAAGACGGAATACAATACACTTATAGTGCAGGAGACACCATTTTGATACCTGCTGCAATTTCGAGTTACCAATTCGATGGGAATGCTTCCATATTAGAAATTTATATTAAATAGTTTGTGATAGAAAAAATAGGTGTACTTTTGCCCGCGAATTAAAATCAAAAAAATACCCATTATTATGGCAAATGTTAAGAATCTAAAAAAAGACATCAATTTCGTTTTAGGAGATATTATTGAAGCAGTTTATTTGTTTGAAATGTCAACTACCGGAAAACCAACTGCAGAAACCAATGCATTAATCGATGAAGCTATTGCGTCATTCGACAATTTAATTGCAAAAGTAAATGCTAAGAAAGTGGAGAACAAAAAAGCACACTTTAAACAAATCAATCAAGAATTAGAACAAGCTGCAAATCAGTTGATTGTTAAAATTAACGCTTTACAATAAAATATTGTGCTAAAAAAGTTTCGTTTTATTTTGCATATTTAAAATGGACTTCTATATTTGCAATCGAAATACGTCGCCAGCGTAGCTCAGTTGGCTAGAGCAGCTGATTTGTAATCAGCAGGTCGTGGGTTCGAGTCCCTCCGCCGGCTCCAAAAAAAAACCATCACATTTGTGATGGTTTTTTTATTACTGAAAACGTGCAATTAGTTGTGATTGATATCATCAATTGAAAGTACAGAAGAATATATTCCGTCAGATACATCTGTTATAATAAATGCGACGTAAACTTCACTTCCAACATTTCCAAAATTAAGTACTTTATTTATCCAGCCAGTTGATCCAGCGTATTCATCACCATCATCTGGCATACCAGGAAAGTTGCCACATTGCTGATTTCCGGCAAGACCAATTGTATTAACACTATTGATAAATTCAGAATGGGCTCCATTTTCGCCGAAAACAATTGCAATAAAAGTATCGTCATAAACAGAGTCAACATACTCTTGGAATTCAGCGGAAAGGAAATTGTAATTAAAACTAAGTGAAGTAATATCAGTAGCGCCGGTAATGGGTCCCACAATTAAGATACTGGAGGCATCTCCAATGGCGTTTGAGGTTGAAACTAATGAATTGCCAGAAGTGATACAAGCGAAATTACTACCTCCAAAAGGGCTTATACATCCACTAGTGCCAATAATATTTCCATCACCGATAAAATTCACTCCTGAAAAACCGTTTTCAAATCCATAGTTTCCATCAAAACTATTCGCACTAGAGGTTCTGTTAGCCACTGCAGAAGTAGTATATTCATACGTTTGTTCAGTCTCTAAGCCAACGCCAGCATCGTCCTTAAGTCCACTTGTCAGTCTAATTTTAATATTTGCGTTTGCAGCAAATTGTGTTTTCGGTGTAAAATTAAATATCGCAAAACCATTTGATCCTTCATTGATCGAGATAGTTCCCGTAACTTGAACATCATTTTCTGTTACAATAAAAGATTCTTCAGTGATTGAACTTAGTAAAATCTTATCGTCAAAGAAGAAAACAATCGGAATGTTTGCTGGATAAGCTACGTTGGATACGGAAGGAATTGCTTGAGCTATTTTTAAAGTTGCGCTATCACTATTATCTGTAATACTGGTGACACCACCATTGCCGTTGTTAACTATTTTATAATAAGTTTCTGGTGTAGGAGTTGAATCGTTAGAGTCACTGCTACTACAACTTACCATAAAAGTTGTGATGGTAAAAAGGTAGGATAATGGAAGGAAAATTTTTTTCATAGTAAAATTATTTTTATGTTTATTGGACTAATGTAGTTAATAAAAACTTAAAAAACTTAAAAAAATCAAATAAATCACAATAAATCTCCGTTTTCCAACCATATAAGGAACGAGGTCTATCCTTTCAACCAAGAATTTTTTAAATTGGTTTTCGCTA
This sequence comes from Flavobacteriaceae bacterium, assembly GCA_947459635.1. Classification (GTDB taxonomy): domain Bacteria; phylum Bacteroidota; class Bacteroidia; order Flavobacteriales; family Flavobacteriaceae; genus Flavobacterium. The sequence continues at coordinate 3,020 of CANHEA010000040.1, forward strand.
CGTCTGTAAATTCATAGCCAATATTATCCTCGCTAGGCATTTTTGTTTTTCCAGTAAGCAACTGTTCTTTGCCGTTTCTTATAATTTTCACTGTGATTGGATCATCATTTTTCCACAATTGGCTAGACGTAATTAAGTCGTAGATATTGTCCAACGTATATTTTGTTGCATTGATTTCGGTTAAAACATCTCCAGCTTGAATTCCGAGTTCAGTATAAAATTCATTGAGATTCTCTGCTGGTAGTACAATAATCTCTTTGGTCTGCTGATTAACAGTAATGGTTGGGACTTGACCTTTCAGGAACGGATTCCCAAATCCCTTGATGATTTTTTGAGAAACGCCCACCTTGTTTAGGAATTCGTTATAAGGAATCGGAGTTGCGCCCGAAACGTAGGTTTTTAGAAACTGACCAACTTCAGGGTATGTAAGCGCTGTTATTTTTGCGAAAAGTTCATCGTCATTAAAGGCTTTAGAAACACCATACTCTTGAGACAATTTTTGCATCAAATCTAAAATGCCACGTGTACCATTACTTTTTTCGCGAATGATGATGTCGATACACATGCCGATTAAAGCTCCTTTTTCGTACACATTCAAGTATTGGTCTTTGTAAGGTTTTGTCAAAACATTCGCACTCATTTTAGTAAATGGCATCGTGTCATCCATATTGTTGGCATTCGAAATCTTAGCCGCCATTCGAATATAAAAATCAGACTCCGAAATAAGCCCTTGATTGATTTGGAACAAATTAGCAAAATATTCAGTGACTCCTTCATACATCCATAAGTGCTGTGACATTTTTGGATTGGTGTAATCAAAATCTTGAATTTCTTTTGAATGAATTGTCAGTGGCGTTACAATATGAAAGAACTCATGCGAAACAACATCTTTTAGCTGGTCGCCTAATTCGTCTATTCCCATGGCTTCAGGCATTACAACTGTTGTTGCGGTTTGATGTTCTAGCGCCCCGAATCCGTGCGCATCATTTTCTTTTTGAAGATCTGATAAATATACTAGAATGCTATATTTTTTTGTACTGTTGAATTTTCCCAAGAAGTTTTTCTGTGCGGTCATCATCGTTTTCATTGCTGGCGTAATTCCCTCGGCAGTATGAACGCCATTTGGAGAATAAACCGCAATTAGTATTTGCATGTCATTGATGGTAAAAGTGGTATAATCAGGCTTACTGTACATGATTGGGTTTTCCACCAATTCTGCGTAACGAGACACCGTAAAAACGTCGCTTTTATTGCTAGTATCAGTATCAGTAAGGGAAGTTGCTCCCCAAAGTGAATCAGGATGTGTGACGGTGAGTTTGTAACTTGTACTGGTAAAGCCGTCAAAGAAACCAACAAAACAATGTGTGTTGAGCATGATGTTATTTCCAGCTTCAATATTACTACCTACAGGAGAAAAGATTTCGTGGGTAGATTCTATGTCATAAGTATCATTCACTTGGTAAGAAATAGATCCTATTTTAGTAGCATCAGCAATTTTCCATGAATTGTCATCAATTTTTGTGGCAGTTAAGTAGGCACCGATTTTGTCATAAACTTTAAAATTTTCTATGTATAAACCGAAATTATCCGCCGAATACGTGCCAGGCACAGTTTTAGGAAAATGAAAAACAATCTCGGAAGTTTTTATTTTTGGTGGTGTTACGGTAACAGTAACTTTATCATTTTCGATGGATTGTAGGTCCACAGTGACTTGTACTTGTTCTTTAGATTGACCAAACATATTTATTTGATGAATGCAAATTGTAAAAAGAACTAATAGAATACTTTTTTTCATAGGTTATTTATTCATTTCTGATGAGGTGCCAAATGTATTAAATTGTTTCAGAATCTATCTTTTATTTCCATAAGTTTTAAGAAAGTTCAAAGAAATACCTGAGCTGTAAACAAAAAAAAACTCTTGCATGACAAGAGTTCTGTTTTTTAATCTAGTTTATTTTTTATGTAGTATTTGCCGTCTAAGTCATCATCAAAATCGTCAATCTTAATTTGTTTTGGTTTTGGTTTCGCCGCGTTGGCCTTCTTTTTCCAGATTTCAAATTTGTCCGCTGGCAATTTTTTCTTCATAATCTCTAGGACATCTTTTTCGTCAATGCCTAATTCCTTCTTGATGATTTCGTAAGGATTTCGTTCTTCTAAAGCTAAAGTGATCAGTCTTTCGTTTTGCTCCCAAGTCAATTCAATACGTTTACTCTTTTTCATTCTTTGAAAATTAATTCAACTTTTTTTTGTGGTTATAATTGTAATCCAATATTAAGAAAAAATCCAATTACTTTATACAATCGATTTTTTTTTTTTTTAATTTAACAGTACTGTTTCGATACTTGCCAAACGGTATCTTCATCAGCGATGCGATGCTATTGTGCTCATGAGCTTCACGATAAGTGTCAATTCCAAATATAATTTTATCGGTTGACAGCGCTTTATAAGTGCCAAATATTCGATCCCAAATAGAGAATATATTTCCATAATTACTATCTGTATAAGGTAAAACATAATGGTGATGTACTTTATGCATATCGGGCGTTACAATAAACAGGCAAAGCAGTTGATCAAGCTTTTTAGGCAATCTAATATTGGCATGACTAAATTGGGTAGCGACCAGCGACAGTGTTTGGTACATAAATGCTAACCACATGGGGCTACCAACAATCCATACACCGGCACAAGTAAATGCAAATCTCAGTACACTTTCTCCAGGATGGTGTCTGTTGGCGGAAGTAGTATCAATCCATGTATCAGTGTGATGAATAAGATGAAATCGCCATAAAAATGGGACTTTATGTTCTACGTAGTGAATGAGATAAGCTCCAATAAAATCTAGTAGTAAGATGCCAAGGACACAAGTTATTAATGGATTCATTTCAGGCAACCAATTCAAAACTCCAAAATGGTGCTGTTTGGTCCATGTGCTGGTTGCTAGAAGAAGAAACGCCAGTATAAAGTTGATCACAATGGTTGTAAAAGTGAAGAAGAAATTAATTCCAGCATGTTGCCATTTGCGATATTGAAATTGAAACATCGGAAAGGCTTTCTCCAGCCACCAAAATAGCGTGATGCCACAAACGAGTATTAAACTTCGGTGTGCGGAAGGAATATGTTCAAAATAGGTAATTATTTCATTCATATCTTTATGTATTTTAATTGTATTTTATTGAATCACTCGAAATGTAAGATTGATTCGACCGCCAATGGGCTTACTAGTTTTTGGAATTTGATGTTTCCAGTGATGCTGTGTTGCGCCTTTCATGATGAGCAAACTGCCATTTTCCAAAAGTATATTTTGTCTAAGTGACCGGTCTGTGTTGTGTTTGAGTTGAAACATTCTTTCCGAACCCAAACTCACAGAAGCAATTGTTGGATTTAGTCCTAGTTCTTTTTCGTTGTCCGCATGCCAACCGTTACTGTCCTTTCCGTCACGATAATAGTTGAGCAATACTGTGGTGAAGTTTATTTCCGCGACGCTTTCTACGTGATATTTTATTTTTTGGAGCAACAAATTCCAAGGTTTCGGTTGCATCGTAATGTTTGAATAGGAGTAGGGTTTGGCATCATTTCCAAACAATGCTGTCAATCGAGGTTGTACATGCTCTTTTCCGAAAACTTTGATATTGTCTTGTTGCCAAGGAATTTCACGCAACAAATCGAGATATAAATCCGTGGCTACATCACTGGCAAAAAAAGAAGGAAAATAGACGATGTCCGCATCTGGAAGCTGGAGCGATATAGGTTCGGCTGGAAAAAGGGAACTCATTATTCGTTTTTTGTTTCAATTAGATCTTTTAAATGCAAGCGCAATGCGGTCACTGAAATACTAATTTCCCAGAATGAAATTCCGAGCGAAATCAAAAGGCTCAGCAAGCTCAAGCCAAACAAGTAGATGCCGAAAGTGGGAGATTCTAAAAAAAGTAAAAGCATGGCAAATACAGACAGAAATAGAGACAAAACTCCAAAGAGTTGCATATAACGAATGAGTGTCAATCGTAAATTAAGATTCTTTATTTCTAGCAAAATACTCCTATTTTGGGCTTCGTCGTAGGTCTTTTTGAGGCCACGTACAATTTGTGCAATAGTCAAAAATCGATTGGTGTAAGCCAATAGAATTAAAGAAGTAGCAGAAAATAATAGCGCTGGAGTAGCTAAAGATAATGTCATTTTGTCTTTTTTATCAATGGTAAATTTAAGTTTTTTCTTGCTAAGTTTTCGGAACATTTTCGGAATTATATAAGGCAAGAATAAGGAATCGTTAAATACAATTTTTGATGGTATTTAGTTTTCAAATAGTATTAAATTGCACCTTAAAATTTATGCATTAAATGACCAATACATTTAGTTTAAGAGCTGTCCTTCTGCTAATATTATTTACTTTTTCCTCAGTTCAAACATTTTCACAGTGTTTTCAAATTGAGACTATTCTTGTGGATGCTTGCGATGATTCTGGTGACGAAGGATATAATGAAATGGTTCGGTTTAAAATAGGGGGTAGTGCCGTTAATATATCTGGAATGAATGTCAATTGGCCAAGCAATTCGTGGCAAGGATTGGTTCAGAATGGTACCACTAATTCGAAAGTCGCTACATTGAATGCTCAAATTGCAGCGCTTGGCGGTTGTGGTCAGTTGATTCAACCCACAACGAGTGTAATTCCAGCAAATATGGAAGTAATCCTAATTACGAGTCCCAACTTTAGTCTAACTGCAAACACATTTGGCGCATTAACGCAAGATGTATATATTATTTTTCAGAATAATACCACGATTACTGCTGGACATTTTGGAAATTATAGTGCCGCGAGTGGCATACGAACTTTAAAAATTTCTTTCGGAACATGTAGTGATACCGTTAATTACGACCGTTCTTTATTGGTAGATGCGCTAGGGAATCCTGGTGCTGCTAATGGAGCAACCGTAAATTTTACACCAAGTGGTACCGCCTCATACAGTAATCTAGGTTGTGTGGCACCTATTGATGTTTTTTCTGTTGACGCTGGTACAAACACAGGAACGGTTTGTGGAGGCACAACTTTATCATTGTCAGGAAGTTCACTTGGCTATTCCTCATTGGTCTGGTCAGCACCGAGCGGAACGTTTTCTGATTTTAGTATTTTGAATCCCACTTACACTTTATCGTCCTCGGCTTCGGGGCCGATAGTGTTGACATTAACTGCCACCAATTCTTGTGGAAATTCGATAAGTGATACGGTCACCATAACTGCGAGTTCAGGCACCATCCCAGACTTTTCTCCCAATCTTTCCATTTGCACCGGAAGCGCGGTTCCAACTTTGAATACCACTTCTCCGAATGGTGTTTCAGGCTCTTGGACACCTGCCGTAATCAACAATACTGTGAGTGGTAGTTATACTTTTACGCCAAGCTCTGGTTCTTGTATCACCAACTTTGTCACAGCCGTTACCATTATTCCGGTGGTGATTCCTGATTTTCCGGCTACTTATACGATATGTTCTGGCGGGATTGTACCGGTGTTAAATTTAACTTCGCCTAATGGGGTAACGGGAACTTGGTCGCCTTCCGTCATCGACAATACGATCAACGGGCCATACACTTTTACGCCAACATCTGGTCAGTGTGCTACTGGTTTTACTACGAATGTAACCGTTACAAGTAGTAATATTGTTCCAGATTTTCCCGCAACATTTACGTTGTGTTTGGGATCTGTTGCTCCATTACTAAATATTACTTCTCCCAATGGTATATCCGGTAGTTGGTCTCCATCAACCATTGATAATACTGCAAGTAGCTCCTATGTCTTTACTCCAAATGCTGGTCAATGTGCCACCAATTTTACGACAACAGTTACGATCACAAATTCGAATATAGTTCCCAATTTTACAACTACTTTATCGTTGTGTTCTGGAACTGCAGCGCCATTATTAAATACCACGTCGCCCAATGGTATTGTTGGGATTTGGTCACCATCTGCGATTAATAATACTGTCAATGGGAACTATACTTTTACGCCAAATGCTGGTCAATGTGCAATTCCAGTAATATTGGCTGTTACAATAACACCTTTGAGTATTACTCCGGTTTTTGCACCACTTAGTCCAATTTGTTCAGGCGACAGTATCTCGCCATTGCCTACCGCATCAACTAATGGAATTGTAGGAACCTGGTCTCCAGCACTAGATAATACAATTACAAAATTGTATAACTTTTTGCCCAATGCTGGTCAATGTGCTACGACGACCAGTACGACTTTGGTTGTTACGCCGAGAATAACGCCTGATTTTATTACAAGCATGAGTTTTTGTGCAGGAGCTACAGTGCCTGCTTTGAACTTAACGTCTCCAAATGGTATTGTAGGAACCTGGTCGCCTCCGACGATAGATAATATCACAAGTAATGTCTATACTTTTCTGCCAACAGCAGGTCAATGTGCAAATTCAGTTGCATTATCCGTTACCATTTCAAACAATCAAACGATAAGTAAGGAATATGCGTTGTGTGTAGATAGTTTAGGCAATGCACTTTTTCCAGTTCAGATAGATGCTGGCTTATCGCCATTAGAGTATTCGTTTACTTGGACCAAAGGTGGCAATCCATTGACAGTTACAGATTATGTGTATGTAACGACAGACGTTGGTGTTTATCAAATTATAGCAACCAATCGTGTAACTGGTTGCATTACAACGATAGATGTCAATGTGTTCGGAAATCCACCTGCAACCGCCATCGCCTATGTCAATGATGATTTTTCGGATGATCAACAAATTGTGGTTGAGGTTGCGGGAGGCTTAGATAATTTTCTATACCAAATGGATTATGGTCCATTTCAGGAAAGCAATATTTTTTCCGGTGCCCAAGGTGGTGATCATATTATACGCGTGAAAGATACTAGTGGTTGTAATTACTTTGAATTGCAAGTTACCACACTCAATTTTCCAAAGTTTTTTACGCCGAATGATGATGGTTATCATGATTTTTGGAATGTAGAAGGCATGCAACCATATCAACGAGGAAGTATCTTAATTTTTGATCGATACGGCAAACTACTCAAACAGCTTTCTCCTTATGGCGAGGGATGGACAGGAAAATACAATGGAAACTTGTTGCCTTCTGATGATTATTGGTTTGTGGTTTCGTATCAGAGTTTATCGGGAGAATCGAGAATTTTTAAGTCGCATTTTGCCTTAAAGCGATAAAAAAACCTGCAAGCATCAACTTACAGGTTTAATAATTTCAGTATATACTTTTTATTTAATCAATTCAAAACTACGTTTTACAAATGCGGTGAGTTCTTCGCCTTTCAATAAATTTTGAGATAGCTTGGCTAAGTCTAGCGCTTGCTTTACCAAATTTTCTTGAACCAATTTATCTTTTGAATTTAGAATATTCGTCGCCAATTCAGAATTGGTATTGACTACCAAATTATACATGTCAGGCATATTTCCCATGCCGAACATGCCACCGCCGCCACTTTGACTCATTTCTTTCATGCGTCTCATAAATTCAGGTTGCGTGATAATAAATGGAGCTGCGTTACTATCAAGTGCTTCTAATTGCACATTATAGCTAGGTTTAGGTACAATTTCTTCTAAAACCGTTTTCAAATTAGTTTGTTCTTCCTCAGATAATTTAGAAATGGCAGTTTCCTCTTTTTTGATGAGATTATCGATATGATCGCCGTCAACTCTTGTAAAAGTTAGATTTTCATTGTCCGCTTCCAATTTTTGGATGAGATGCGAAATAATCGGAGAATCTAACAACAGCACTTCATATCCTTTTTCTTTGGCGATTTCAATGTAAGCATGTTGCGCATCTTTGTTACCAGCGTACAATACCACTAATTTTCCGTCTTTATCAGTTTGATTGACCTGCAGATTTTCTTTGAGTTCTTCTAAGGTGAAGTATTTTCCATCTACCGTTGGATACAATACAAAGGCACCCGCTTTTTCATAAAACTTGTCCTCAGACAGCATTCCGTATTCTAGAACAATTTTAATATCATTCCATTTTTTCTCGAAATCTTCTCTGTTTTCGGTGAATAGTGCTTTTAATTTATCAGCCACTTTTCGAGTGATGTAATTTGATATTTTCTTGACAGCGCCATCCGCTTGAAGATAAGAACGTGATACGTTTAGTGGAATGTCTGGTGAATCGATAACTCCTTTTAACATCGTCAAGAATTCAGGAACGATTCCTTCTACATTGTCCGTCACATACACCTGATTTTGGTATAATTGAATCTTGTCTTTTTGAATTTGCATATCCGAACCTAGTTTTGGGAAATACAAGATTCCAGTAAGATTAAAAGGATAATCAACATTTAAGTGAATGTTGAACAACGGCTCTTCAAATTGCATAGGATACAATTCGTGGTAGAAACCTTTGTAGTCTTCATCTGTTAATTCCGTTGGCTGTTTGGTCCAAGCTGGAGTTGGGTTGTTGATGATATTATCAACTTCGATGGTTTCAGCTTTGTAGTCTTCAGGAGCATTTTCTGGTTTCGGAAGTGTTTCTTTCTTCGTTCCAAATTTAATTGGAATCGGCATAAACTTATTGTATTTGTTCAATAAGGATTTGATTCTTCCTTCTTCCAAAAATTCTAACGAATCTTCTGCAATATGCAGTATGATTTCTGTACCACGTGAAGTTTTGTCAGCAGGTTCAAGTGTAAATTCCGGGCTTCCATCGCAAATCCAGTGAGCCGCTGGTTCCTCTTTAAATGATTTTGTAATGATTTCTACTTTTTCTGCCACCATAAAAGCCGAGTAGAAACCAAGTCCAAAATGTCCGATGATTCCCGAGTCTTTTGCAGAATCCTTATACTTATCTAAAAATTCTTCTGCGCCTGAAAAAGCAACTTGGTTGATGTATTTTTCTACTTCTTCGGCAGTCATTCCTAGACCTTGATCGATAATGTAAAGCTTCTTGGCTTCTTTATCAATTTTGATTTCTATCATTGGATTGCCGTACTCAATTTTGGCTTCTCCAATACTCGTTAGATGTTTTAGTTTAAGTGTGGCATCAGTCCCATTTGAAACTAACTCACGTAAGAAAATTTCGTGATCGCTGTATAAAAATTTCTTAATTAAGGGAAAGATGTTTTCTACCGATACATTGATTTTTCCTGTTGTCATAATTCTTGTTGTTTAAAAATTTTCAAAGTGTTGTGCTCTTTTCAAATAGAGTACCAACTTACAATAGAATGACAAATTGTCGGAAATAAAAAAAACTTAGATTCTTTACTGTTTCATTCGGATGGGTCGTATATTTGCAACATAAATTATATACACTATGAGAAAATTAATTTTAATGCTTGCTATTTCGTTAGCCTTTGCTTCTTGTAAATCGACTTCTGCTACCAGCACAAAAATCGATTCAAAATCGCAATATGCGATGAAGGGAAACTGGACAATCGCTTCTGTTTCTTATCCTGGATCAGAGTACATTAAAGTGAACTCTTTTCAAATTGCCGATTCGAAATGTTTTGAAGGAAGTTCATGGAAGTTTGTTGCAAATAACAATACTGGAGAATTAAGTATGGATAATTCAGGTTGTCCGTCATTGCGATCTCCTTTTACCTGGTTTATTAATAAGGAAGGACAGTTTGTCTTGAAAATCTTAAATGCAGGAGAAAAAGCTAAAAAAGTTAAAGAAGGATATGTGCTTGCCATTTCAGGAAAATCAGAGGACTCATTTCAATTGATTGATAAAATTGATGTTGGCGGTAAATTAACAGATGTGGTTTACCAATTTAAAAAAGTTTCTAAATAATTAAAAATATAGCTATGAAAAAAGTAACCGTAATTGTATTGGCATTAGTACTCACAACGAGTTCATTGTTTGTGAGTTGTGAAGCCGCGAAGAATACGAACAAAACACAACGAGGCGCTGCGATTGGCGCAGTTGGTGGTGCAATTTTGGGAGGTGTTTTGGGAAATAATATTGGTAAGGGTGGCAATGGTGCTTTGGGTGCTGTTTTAGGTGGCGTAATTGGTGGTGTTGCTGGAGGCGTTATCGGAAACAAAATGGACAAGCAGGCTCGTGAAATTGATACTGCTTTGCCAGGCGCGGATGTTGTTCGTGTTGGAGAAGGAATCAAGTTAGTGTTAGGAGAAAATGCGGTTCGTTTTGATTTTAACAAGTCAACATTAACGCCTCAAGCAAAGACAAATTTAGATAAATTGGTTAAAGTCTTTACTGATTATCCTGATACCAACATTGTTATCTACGGTTATACTGATAATAAAGGAAAGGTAGATTATAACTTGAAATTGTCAGAAGATAGAGCAAATGCTGTAAAGAGTTATTTGACAAAGAAAGGTCTTGTTAGCACTCGATTCACGACAACAGGAATGGGAATTGCTGATCCGATTGAATCAAACGACACAGACGCTGGAAGAAGCAAAAACAGACGTGTTGAGTTTGCTATTACAGCAAATGAAAAAATGATCAAAGACGCTGGAGGGAATTAATTTCTCTGAAACACATTAGAAAAACTGTTCCAATTTGGAGCAGTTTTTTTTTGCATTAAACTTTAACAGAACATTTTGTTTAAAAATTTGCTCAATAGATTAAACAAAACTTACCTTTACACTTGTAAACAAAAGACCCTATGGCAACGACAAAAAAAACTACTGCAAAATCAAAGCAATTAGATGACGCAAGAATTATTGAATTGTATATGAATAGCGTTCTTATAGAAAACGCATCACCCAAAAATGTCTATTTATTTTGTAAAGAAAATGCCATTGAAGAATCTGATTTTTATTCTTTTTTTGGTTCAATCGACAATGTCAAGCAAGTTATTTGGGTCAAGTTTTTTGAAAATGCGATCACTGCAATCAATAACGAAGAAGGCTTCGCAACCTATACTGACAAAAATAAGTTGTTGACTTTGTTTTACACTTTGTTTGAAATTCTAACACTAAACAGAAGCTATGTCTTGTTTTCGCTTGAAGAGAACAAGAGTAACATCAAGAATCTGAAAGATTTGGTGCTCTTTAGAAAAGAATTCAGAGCTTTTGTTTCTGCTATCATAGATGACAATGAAAATGCAAGCATAACTAAATTAGACAAAATCACGAAGCCTTTGTTTTCAGAAGGCGCTTGGGTTCAGTTTTTATTTATCTTGAAATTTTGGATGGATGATTCTTCCAAAGGGTTTGAAAAAACGGATATAATAATCGAAAAATCGGTCAATACTGCGGTAGATATTTTCAATACGAAACCTCTTGAGAGTCTCATTGATTTGGGTAAATTTCTTTGGAAAGAGAACAAAATGAGCTAAGTTTTTAAGACACAAAATTATTACTACAAGTAAATGAAGACATTAGAAAAGATTCCAACCAACAAAATTGAACGTGCTGGTCAACTGGTTAAGACAGGTTTCAAAGTGGGAGGGAACTATATCGCGTATTATGGTGAAAAGATGATTAATCCGTCGTTGACTAAAGAAAAGTTGAATGAGAATAATGCGGAAGATATCTATGATGGACTTCAAAATTTGAAAGGAAGTGCGCTAAAAGTTGCGCAAATGCTGAGCATGGACAAAAGTATTATGCCTCAAGCGTACGTCGATAAATTCTCATTATCACAATTCTCTGTACCGCCATTGTCAGCTCCATTAGTTCGGAAAACTTTTAAAAAATATTTAGGAAAATTTCCAGAGGAAATATACGATTCGTTTACACCAGATGCACTAAATGCGGCCAGTATTGGTCAAGTACATTGTGCAACCAAAGATGGGAAAAAACTTGCTGTGAAAATCCAATATCCTGGTGTAGCGAATAGTATTAGTTCTGATTTGGCTTTAGTAAAACCTTTTGCTACCAGAATGTTCAATTTGAAAGGAAAAGATTCCGAAAAGTATTTTATTGAAGTTGAAAATAAATTACTTGAAGAAACCGACTATACGCTCGAATTAAAACAAAGCATCGCGATGGCTGAAGCGTGCAAACATATCCCAAATTTGCGTTTCCCAACGTACTATCCAGAGTTGTCTTCTGAAAGAATCTTAACTATGGATTGGATGGAAGGAGAGCATTTGTCTGAGTTTACTTCTAAAAATACCGATTCCAATAAAGGAAATAAAATTGGGCAAACACTTTGGGATTTCTATATGTATCAAATGCATCATCTTCGACAAGTGCATGCGGATCCGCATCCTGGAAATTTCTTGATTGATGAAGATGCAAACCTTATGGCGATTGATTTTGGATGTATTAAGAAAGTACCAAATGAGTTTTATGTGCCTTACTTTGAATTGGCGGATCCGAAAACGATAAATAATCCAATGTTATTTGAAGAGAAATTATATCAATTGGAGATATTACGGGCGGACGATACACCAGAAGAAATCACTTATTTTACTGGTATTTTTCACCGACTATTGGGTTTGTTTACGCAACCTTTTCATTCAGATAGCTTTGATTTCGCTAATGAAGAATTTTTCGCTGCCATTGCAACAATGGGTGAGGAGTTTACTAAAGATACGCAGCTGCGAAAGATGAATGGCAATAGAGGTTCCAAACACTTTCTTTATATCAACAGAACTTTTTTTGGCTTGTATAATTTAATGCACGACTTAAAAGCGGCTGTTCACACCCAAAATTACGTGAAATATGTAGTAGGAAAATAAGTCTTTGATTGGCTTTTGCTATTTTTTCTCTAATTTTTCTAAACGTTCAAGTATTGCTGCGTTGACTTTCTTAAGCTCAGCATTTGATTTTTGAAGTTCTTCAATCAATACTTGTTGCTCTTGAATTGCTTTTACAGATATTGAAATAAAGTCATTGTAACGAACGCTTAGCATTTCTTTATCGTCTTTTGTGATAATTCCATTATTTGTATCACCTGCTTTCTGCAAAGCCGCATCAATGTCTTGTGCGATAAATCCGTATTCCGTTTTTTGCTTCTTATCATTATTACGCGTATAAGAAACGGGGCGAAGTGTTTTTAAGAAATTCAATCCCAACGAAGAATCTTTTATATTGTCTTTCCATCGTTTATCAGAGGTTACAGAAAACGCTACTTGACAACCAGCGTAAGTAATAGCGTTGTTTCCAATGGTTACTTGACCAATTCCAGTTGCACTAGGAACTTGCGCGAGATACCCAATTGCTATATTGTTTTCTCCAGTTGTGATCGTATTTCCTGCTTGATAACCAATAGCAGTATTATTGATCCCTCTCATGGCGCCTGAACCATCAATCGAGTAAAGCGCTTGGAACCCCACGGCGGTACAATTTTGTATGTCTCCTGTGGTTGTTCCCATCGCTTCAAATCCGACTACGGTATTGCGTTGTGAAGAGGCAAGGTTAAGTCCTTGCAGCGCATTTGTTCCCACAGCAGTGTTAAAGGGGCCTGCACTAACCGACAATGCGTTGGTACCAAATGCCGTACTATTTGCCGGTCCTGAATTTAAGGCGCCAACTCCAAAAGAAGTACTGGTCGTTGCAATTTTTCCGGCAGCTGCATTATTTCTTCTGAAAGCTACGTCTACATTTGTTCCGGCTGCAGTTCCTATAAAATTTGTACCATCAATAATTCCCGTATTTCCTGTTATTGACCATCCATTATTATTAGTTGTTGCAATTCGGAGCCAACTTGATCCATTCCAATAGTAATAGCCTGGTGTTACATCAGAGACCGTCGCATTATTGTATACTAACTCAGAAGTCGTTGGAAAAACTAATGGCAATGCGCTGGCAGTGCCTGTTAATGCAACTCTTGGAATTAATAATCCATTATTTGCAGAGGTAATATCTAAAACTCCTGCTGGAGCCGCTGTTCCAATTCCGACACTCGTTGTATTGTCAAATATATTACCATCAACAAGCGTAGTACCATTCCATCTAGGAACTCTACTAGATGTGACTGAGGAAACTTGAGGGTCTGTCTCCGTAATGGTCAAAGTATTAGCATTCACCCACGACCCATTTCCAGTCGCATCACTTTGTAAAACAAAATTGGCTGTCGCACCAGTTGTCATTTGAAAATTTGTAGTTCTGGTTTTACCTGCTATATCTAATTTGTTTCCTACTGATGGGGCAACTCCAACACCAACATTAGTTCCGTCATCGGTTACAACCCCATCCACAAGTGTCGTTCCATTCCATTTTGGAATCGTATTGTTTGTCGCAGAAGAAACTTGTGGATCGGTTTCAGTAATGGCTAAGGTATTAGCATTAACCCAAGAAGCATTTCCTGTAGCATCACTTTGTAACACGAAATTCGCCGCAGCGCCAGATGTCATTTGAAGATTTGTTGTTGATGTTGTACCTGCAACAGAGACACTTGTTCCGTTATCAGTCATAATTCCATCAACAAGGGTTGTTCCATTCCATTTTGGAATAATATTATTTGTTGCCGAAGAAACTTGAGGGTCAATTTCTGTAACACTTAAAGCAGAAGGAGATACCCAAGCAGTAGCGCCTGCTCCATTAGTTTGAAGAATTTGATTGGCTGTTCCGCGTACGATTGGTAATGCATACCCATTAACTCCTGCAGGATCGCCAATTTGTAAGGTGCCATTTGTTCTTAGGATAGGAGTAGGACTAAATTCACCATAAACTAATGAGGTTGTAGGTGTTGTAGCTGAATTAGAAATATATAATTTATTAGAACCTGTTTCTGAGAATCCTGCTTGATTTCCAATTGCCACGTTTCCAGTTCCAGTTGCATTTGAACCCAATGCACTTGTTCCTACGGCTGTATTGTCAGCTGCGGTATTATTGGTAAGTGCATTATATCCAATTGCTACACTATTTGAAGATGCACCATTTGCGGAAAGCGCACTAAAACCAAGTGCTGTATTATTTCCTCCCGATGAAAATCTCCCAGCGTAATATCCAATTAGTGTATTATTTGAGCCACCGACACCAAACCCAGCTTCATTTCCGACTGCAGTATTATTATCTCCATTCGTGTTATTATTTAAGACGCTTGCGCCCAAACCAGTATTACCTGTAGCTCCACCCACTTGACCTTGAAGTGCATTATATCCCACAGCAGTAGAATTACTGGCGGTATTTTGGAAAAGTGCATGTGCTCCCACGGCAGTAACGTTACTAATATTTCCAGCTCCAGTCATGGCTTCAAAACCGATTGCTGTATTATTTTGTGCTGCTGGGTCATTGATTCCGCGCAAGGCACTGGTTCCCACTGCTGTATTCCATTGTGCAGTTGAAGCGGAATTTACCAAGGCATTCTGACCTACCGCCACGTTATTGTTACCGGTACTTACAGATAGCGCATTGTTTCCTATGGCTGTGCTGTTTGTTGCAGCTCCGGAACTCAAAGCGCCGACGCCGAACGAGGTACTAGTAGATCCTATTTTTCCCGCGGGTGAATTATTTCTTCTAAAGGCTACATCAACGTTTGTTCCTGCGGCAGTTCCTATAAAATTCGTTCCATCTATGATTCCTGTATTTCCTGTTGTTAACCATCCTGTGTTTGCAGTAGCAAGTCGAAGCCAACTCGATCCATTCCAATAATAATATCCTGGAGTTACATCTGAAACTGTTGCTGTATTATAAACCATCTCCGAAGTCGTTGGGAATGTCAAAGGCAATGCGCTAGCTGTTCCTGTTAAGGCAACTCGTGGAATTAGTAATCCATCTGTAGTTGAAGTAATATCTAAAACTCCTGCGGGAGCAACTGTTCCTATTCCAACTTTTGTGGTGTTGTCGAATATACTTCCATCAACTAGCGTTGTACCATTCCAACGAGGAACTCTGCTGGCAGTCACAGAGGAAACTTGTGGGTCGGTTTCTACCAAACTTCCAGAAGCAAGTCTGACCCAACCAGATCCGTCCCAATAGTAATAGCCAGGCGTCACGTCAGCAATGGTCGCCGTATTATAGACCAGTTCTGAGGTAGTTGGTGTCGTTAGTGGTAATGGGCTCGTACTGATGGTTAAAGCCACTCTCGGGATTAATAATCCATCGTCAGTAGAGGTGATGTCGAGAGCGCCTAGGGGTGTTGTTGTTCCGACTCCGACCTGACCAAAACTATTGACCGCAGTTATCAGAATGATAATTAAGCTACTTATGTATTTACTATTTTTCATAATATGGATATTGTCTTTAATATTTTACGAGACGGTACTATTTTTGGTTTGTGCGTTCAGTTAAAACCTAATTCACAATAATTTAGTTACTATATTTTAGGTGGACATCCGAATTGAACGCAATTGTCCAGACAAAAACATAAGGAGGTTTTAGAAACAGATTTCTGAGAATTTCCTTTTTTTGGAGTGCTCATTTTGGGGTATGTTAAAGTACAATTATGCTTTTATTAAATTTATTAATGCCAATATATAATAACTATACAACCAAATGTTTTGTATTTTTAAGAATAGATAGCGGCAAGTGTTGTTCTTTATAGTACTTACGAGCATATTTTATTTGGTGTATAAGCGATATCCGACGATGATGTATAGGTTATGTACAGTCGGTTTTAAAGTAGTAAGTGCTGTTTCTCATCTAATTTGATAATGATTTTTATGTATTTGTCTTAAATTTATAGTTGAAGCATAAATTTATGTCTTTGATTTTACTTTTACAATAAATTTTTTAATTGGAAGGTTTAACTATAAAAAATGTGCAATAGTTGAAATATTAACATTTATTGCTATTCCATTGACCATATTATGATGAACTTTTTAGTGTCAATATAATTGATAAGATACATACAAGAACCGTTTTGGAAATGTAGTTTTTTGATTATTAAACACCAATTTGCTTGGTTTAGTTTGGCAAATTTTCGGATTAGTATTGATTGCTATTTTCTTTTGATGCGACGCATCGTTTTTAGTTTATGTCTTTACGGAATAAAGTGGGCATTCACCTATTTTGCAATTGTATTTCCAAAAAACGGATATGGACATTTTTAAAAAATTAAATATCTTTAAATTTCAAAACTCAATTTACCATGGCAAAAGTAATTGCACCTTTTAAAATCGTCGGAACATTGGATGACCTTAATTTTTATGTCGATCAAAATAATGAGAATATCGTCCGAAGAAAAGGGAAGACAGGCGTTAGTAGTGAAGAATTTAAGAGCAATCCCATTTTCAGTAAAGTTAGAAATCATGGAAAGGAATTTGGCAGTGCCGTCAAAAAAGCACAAAGTTTCCGAATGATTGCTCACTATTTTTACAATAGGGCCAAGGACGGGAGTTTTGCTGGGAGAGCGAATAAATTAATGCTGGAGGTACTTCAAGAGGACCTTACTAATCCTAGTGGAGCGCGAACTTTTGAAAATGGGATGCTTGCGCCAGATTCTACTGGCTATTTTATAGGATTTGAGGGCAATAAAATTCGCCCATTGCGTCAAGTGTTAAAAACGACATGGAATTGGTGTGAAAGTACTCGTGCGTTGACTATGGAACATTTTAATCCCAAAATAGACCTCGACTGGCCTGAAGAAGCGGAGCAAGTTCACTTAGGGATAGCACACGCCCATTGGAATTATATTGATGGTGTGTTTGAAACTTTTTACAGTCAGGAAGTAGTTCTAGAAAAAGAAACAGCCGCACGAAACATCAAAATGATGACTGAATATAAGGATTCAACGGCACCAAAATATATTCAACTATTATTCTTTTTCATTGCTTTTTCTGTTCAGGATCGCAAAAAAACAAAGGAGCTGAAAAGGATTAACAATACTGTATCTATTATTTGGTCTAAGTAAATGTAGCTGCATAGCATTGAGTGAATTGATTTCTGTTTTGAAAAAAACTTCGCAAAATCTCCTGAGTTTGAATTACGGGAGCAATGGTAATAAAAAAAACCGCTTCGTTTCCGAAGCGGTTTCTCTTTTATAAGACAATCTAATTATCTTTTGATTACTCTTACCGTTTTCACGTTAGCTCCTTGAGTTACAATAATATTGTAAACTCCAGAAGGATATTGTGAACCGATTTCTAAGTTAGTGATAGCAGCAACAGATGCTTGACGTGCTTCAACCTCACGGCCTAACATGTCATATACTCTTAC
>CANHEA010000041.1 GCA_947459635.1 Flavobacteriaceae bacterium
GACAATGCACCAATTTAACAGCCACTTATTTTAACGGCAAAGCCACAAACACCTATGAGGTAAGTTCAATTGCCTACGCACCCACTTTTCCATTTACCGGTGGCACTTTAATTAATGCTAATTTTGATGATACCTGGTCGTCAGTGATAAATTTGCCTTTTACTTTTAGTTTTTTTGACACCAATTACACCCAAATACTAGTGGGTTCCAATGGTCTTATCACCTTTGGTACAGGCACTTATAATCCCAATGGATTTTGCAATTGGAATTTCAATCAAACGATTCCCAACGCAAGCTTTCCAGTAAAAAATGCCATTTACGGCGTGTACCAGGATACCAATATCAGCAGCCCACCTGTAACCAATTCCATCATTCAAAATGTAAATTATTATGTCTTGGATTCTGGCGTAAACACAGCTCCCAATCGGGTATTTGTAGCCAACTTTAATGAACTGCCCGCTTTTTCATGTGACGCGGCCAATGGACTTCAAACTTCTCAAATCGTTTTGCACGAAACCACCAACATCATCGAAATCATCATCAACAAACGCACTCCTTGCACCACTTGGATCTCTGGAAATGGTTTAGTAGGTATTCAAAACAGCGCAGGAACCTTGGCCTATGTGCCGCCTGGAAGAAACACAGGGAGTTGGTCTGTCACAAACGAGGCTTGGCGTTTTACGCCCACTGGAGCCTCAACCACTCAATTAAACTGGCGAATAAATGGGGTGTTCATGAACTCAGCGCCTAATCCGTTAACCATTTGCCCCGAAGAGAATCAAGAAATTTCGGCTGTGATTGCCTACACCAACGGCACGCAAACCAATTATATTACTGATACGCTCGAATACCCCTTATTGGCACCCTTACCCGCCTTTGCCGAACCGGTTGAAATCACAATTTGCAGTACTCAAAGTCCAATGCAAGTAGCCGATCTTTCATCAAACACGGCGGTTATACTTAATGGTTTAGTCGAAACTGATTATGAAATTCGATACTATGAAAACCCAGACGATGCAATCAACCTTACCAACAATTACATCCAAACACCCACGGTGTATGAACTTGATGCTAGCCGAACCATCTATGCCGCAATTGAATCCTATCAAACGGGTTGTGTGTATGTTAAACCCTTTCAAGTAACTGTAATTCCTTATCTAACAGCTCCCACTGGGCCCAGTGCACAAAATTTCACTGCTGGACAAACCTTGGCCGATTTAACCGTAATGGGAATCGGAATTATTTGGTATTCTTCACCAATTGGAGGGACTTCCTTACCCAATAACACGCCATTGACTGATAACAACACCTATTTTGCAGCCCAAAGTATAGGCGGTTGCGAAAGCCGAAATACCTTAAGCAACCGTTTTGCTGTGACTACGCTTTTGGTATTGGATACCGAAATTTTTAACGCAAAAACAGTGCGTATTGTTCCCAATCCGGTGCAGGATATTTTGCAAATTGACAGCGCCATTTTAATCGATAAAGCACAGATTTTTAGCCTAGACGGCCGTGAAGTTCAGGTAGAATTGGGTTCGTTTAAATCAAAGCAAATGGACTTAAAAGGATTGAATTCGGGGGTTTATTTTCTTGCACTTTCCTCAAAATCTGGAAAAGTAATCCAAAAAATAATTAAAAAGTAACACCCATGAATCGCTATTTATGCTTGCTTTTACTTTGTTTTGGCTTGTCAAATGGACAGGAAATAGCGCTTTTGAAATACAGCGGAGGTGGCGATTGGTACGCCAACCCTACCTCTTTACCCAATTTGATTCGATTTTGTAACCAGAACATTGGCACCACTATCAAATCAAAACCGGCAACCGTCACTCCCGATAGTCCCGATTTGTTTTCCTATCCTTTTGTGCACCTAACGGGCCATGGAAATGTGGTGTTTAGTAAATCAGATGTGGTGAATTTGCAGAACTACCTCAATGCGGGAGGTTTTTTGCACATCGACGACAACTACGGCATGGATGAGTTTATTCGGAAGGAAATCAAAAAATTATTTCCCAACCAAGCCTTGCAAGAAATTCCGGCAAATCATCCGCTCTTTCAAAAACCCTTTCCCTTTCCCAATGGCATTCCTAAAATTCACGAACATGACAACAAAAGACCGCAGGCATTTGGCATATTTGTAGACTCTAGACTGGTGTTGCTGTATACCTATGAAGTCGATTTAGGAGACGGATGGGAAGATGCAGAAGTAAACAATGACCCTGTTGACGTGCGCACAAAAGCGCTTAAAATGGGAGCAAATATCTTGAATTACATTTTTACCCATTGAGTTTTGGATATTGATTTACTGCTACATAAAGACATTCAAGCTTTTATTTCTGCTCATTTGGATGCCGATTGCAGCCAACTTGCTCTGCAAAAAAATCCGTTCCCAGCTTGTTCTTGGGTGGAGTTGATTCAGCAAATTCAATCCAAACAAAAATGCAAGTTTAAATTACCCACTTGGTATGCTACACCAAACCTTGTTTATCCTGTAAAATTATCCGTAGAGCAAAGTTCTTCCGAACGCACGGCGGCCTACAAAGCCTCACTTGTGCAAGGCCATTCCCTCATTGACCTCACAGGCGGGATGGGCGTAGATGCGTATTTTTTTGCCCAACACATTAAACAGCTCACCCATTGCGAATGGTCAAGCGAACTCTCTGCTACTGTGCAGCATAATTTTGGCGTGTTTGGCATTACAAATGTACACTTTGTGGCAGGCGATAGTTTGACCTATTTACAACAAACAGAGCAGTCATTTGATTGGATTTACATCGATCCTTCTAGACGAAATGATGCCAAAGGAAAAGTATTTTTATTGGAAGATTGCTTGCCCAATGTGCCTGAAAATCTAGACCTTCTTTTTGCCAAAAGTCAAAATATCCTGCTAAAAACCGCACCCATTTTGGACCTTAGTTCCGGAATAAAATCGTTGAAACATGTGGCCGCAATTCATATTGTAGCTGTCGATAACGAAGTCAAAGAATTGCTTTGGGTGCTCAATCAAGAAAGCGCGTCCACTCCACCTATATATGCTGTAAATTTAACAAAACAAGATTCCGAAGTAGTTCATTTTACGGCCAATACGTCCAGTCAGTGTAGCTATTCCCTTCCACTCGATTATTTATATGAAGCCAATAGCGCTATCATGAAATCGGGCGAATTCACCGCTGTAGCCTCTCAGTTTGGGGTAGCTAAATTACACGAACATTCTCATTTGTATACCCACACCGATTGTGTTTCGTTTCCAGGACGTGTATTTAAAATTGATGCTTGTTTGCCTTACAACAAAGCTGAGATGAAAAAATGGGTACAAACCAAAGCCAACATTAGTGTGCGGAATTTCCCAGACTCGGTGGAAGAAATTCGCAAAAAATGGAAAATCAAAGAAGGAGGCGATCAGTATTGCTTTTTTACCACCGATTTAAACAACCAAAAAATAGTTTTACTTTGCAGCAAAATCAAACAACCCCATGAAAATACTGTATAGCTTTATATTCTGTGCCTTACCCTTTCTTACCATGGCGCAAACGCCTTGTGAATATGTTCAAAACATCACCGATTCCATTGGCACTTATAAAACCACCAAAGAGTACTTGGTTTTTGAACGCAATTTTGCTGGAAACGCGAGTTATCTGTTTAATTCCATAGCCGTAACCGATGGCGTTCCGGTGTTGAATGTACAATTCATTGAAAAAAGCGGGGAATTCATTAAAGCCAAATGCTTGGATGCCAATTCAAAACTATTTATCCAATTGCAAAACGGAAAAATTGTAACCTTAATGCACACCCAACAAGAATCCTGCGGCTCTTTAGTTCGCGATGACAAAGGCATCAACAATAGAATCATGACCGGCAGTTTTTTGTTTCGAAAGGATGATTACCAATTCCTTCAGGACAGCCCTGTTTCTTTTATTCGGATCAAATTTTCTACGGATACCGTGGATTATGTCTATAAAAAAGCGCTCAAATCAGAATTGGATGGTCAATTGTATGCGCCCGAAAACTATTTTATGCAAATTTACCCCTGTATAATGGGCAACTAATTGTTAACCAACAAGCTGTGTCGATTGATTAACTAAACTCTAATTTTAGTTTGCAATCCCATTTAAAAATTACCTGCAAGCGGTATTCGATTGACTTTGAACCCCTTTCTAAAAGGACTAAAAAAAATCAAAAAAAACCAAGCTTTTTGTTGTTAAATAACAAATGAAAAGCTAAGTTTGCAACCGCTAAAATGAATTCGTTCTTTGAGCTTGGAGAGTTGCCTGAGAGGCCGAAAGGACATGTTTGCTAAACATGCGTATGGGAAACTGTACCAAGGGTTCGAATCCCTTACTCTCCGCTTATTATCCCTCGGGGTGTAGCGTAGCCCGGTTATCGCGCCTGCTTTGGGAGCAGGAGGCCGCAGGTTCGAATCCTGCCACCCCGACAACGGACGCATAGCTCAGCTGGATAGAGCACCTGCCTTCTAAGCAGGCGGTCGAAGGTTCGAATCCTTCTGCGTTCACCCTATGGGACAGAGCTAATTTTTTAGTCTTGTCCCATTTTTTTATCCCTCCGTAAGCCCTATTAACACTAAGAATTTCATTTAAAATAGGATTAACATCTGCGGTTCGAACTTTTTTATTTTCAAAGTGGATTTTTTTTGGAAATATCGAACCAAGTAATAGCCTTTTACTTTCAATATCCGCGTTACTATACTGTTTACCAATAGTTTCCGTTTTATTTATAGCTTTTTGGTACAATTCAAAAACACTTTTTTCGTCAATTACCTTATTTTCTTTTTCTTTCGTTTCAGCAATAATATTTTCATATCGAAGCTTAGTTGTATGGTAGTCATTTTTATCCAATTCGCCATCCACAAACATATCTTGTAATCGTTCTAATTTTTGTTCCAGCTTCTTAAGTTGTTCAAAATGCTTCGGGCCTATTTTATTTGTCTCGGCTAATTTTGCTAGTTGTTCTTTCACCACTTCTTCAAATAAATTTTTTAAAGGACCGCTAAGCGAAATACTATTTAGAAATTCATTAAACCATTCGTTTACATCTTCAAGCACATAACGTCCATTACAAGGACTAATGCAGTGGTAATAAGAATAGTGTTTAGTTCTTCCTTTAGATGTACTTCCGGTTAATGGATTGTTGCACACTGGGCAAAGCAAGAACCCTTTTAATGGGAATTTATCATTTAACTTTTTGTGCTTGGTATGGTTGTTATTTCTTCTATGGTTTATGATATCTTGTACTTTATCAAATAACGCTTTTGTTACGAGTGGTTCATGTATACCATGAATAGTTGTTTCTTTTTCATCTTTGTATGCTTTTATAAAAATAGCACCATGGTAAATAGGATTCTTTAAAAGATTCGAAAAAGGTGTTTTACTACTTTTGAGGCCTTTCGCTTTTAGCTTATTGAGTACTTCTTTTTGATTGTAAACTCCGGTTGCCATCAACTCAAACGCTTCTTGAATAAGTATAGCATCTTTGTTTGGCGTCAACAATGGCTTTTTAGCGCTATCTCTTCCATTATCATAACCAAGTGGAGCACTTCCTACATATCGACCTTCTTTTAGCGCTCTTCGCATTCCTGCTGTTACATTCAATGAACGACGATGATTCTCAACTTCGGGTATAGAAAGATAAACGGCAAGCATTAGCCCTTGCTCTGGAATAGTTAAATCAAGGGGTTGTTCTATCGCATTCACGCGAATGGCTAGCGAGTTAAAAGTGGCAATCATTTGATAAGATTCTGCGGTGTTGCGAGAAAATCTATCCCATTTGATAAAGATGACCTGGTTAACGCTTTTTTTGTTCTTTTTACAAAACTCCAATAGCTTTCTAAATTCTGGTCTTTTGAACGTTTTTGCCGAATAATCTTCTCTGTATATTGCTAGAACATTCAATTTATTCGTTTGACAATAGGCAAATAATTTTTGTTCTTGATCACGAAGGGAATACCCTCTCCCCGCTTGTTCATCGGTAGATACTCTAACATATAAAATTACATTATCCATCTTTACTGCTTTTTAGAAGGTTGTCGATTGAAATATTGGCTAAAATGGTCACAAAATTAAGAAGGTCCTTAATTTCATCATCTGTTAATTGTGTTGTACTTGTTTCTTTTAAAATTTGTTTGGCTTTTTCAAGTTCCATTATTACCTCTAACAGCCAAAAGAAGTATGCTTTACTTGTTTTGTACTTTTAGGTAGTTCAGTGCTAAGGGATGCTTAGGACTCTATTATTTTTTTAAAATTTCTCTTCTTGTATTGTTTATTATCAGGTGTTTATCATTCCTGTAAACCAATTCTATTTTTTCATATTGTTTTAACCCCAGTATTTTCCGGACTTCTTTTGCATGCTCGTTTTTGAGGTTTTCTTCAAAAGTTAAATTCAACGTTACATCACCACTTTGGTGTTTGGTCACTTTTATTTCTTTACACAAATCATCATTAAGGGCGTCTATGATTTTTCTTTCATTTGAATCAAACAAACCGAATTGGAAGGTATATTTATCAAAGGCAGCATTTTCAAATAGCTTTGCTACTAAAGGCACTATTGGAACATTGATAAAAGTGTGATTGCTGACGTTGTTTGCTATTAATTTTGCCACATTCACATAGGTATTACTAGGGTCATTTTTCATAAACTCTACCTCTACAAAATCATTATTTTTTTTAATGATGAGCGACACAGTAACTTGTCTAATTAAAACATCAAACAATACATTGCCGATGTGTCTGAACAAAATGATATTTTTTTTATCAATAAGACCATCAATCATTGATAAAAAACTTCCATCAAGTAAAATCGGTTTTATCAAATCATGATGTTCTTCAGGCATGTTTTTTAGGATTGAATTTATAAAATCATCCTTTGAAATCGAGTCTAAAATGTCATTATCGAACTGAATTAAACCATACATAATCCCTTTAACTGCTCTAATGGTTGGAAAATCAACATTAAACTCCCGAAGTTCTTTAATAATTAACAACCAAAGCGCATCAAAGACATTGAGTAGCACTCGCTCTCTTTTTTCATTTGGAATCGAGTTTTCCTCCTTTGAAGTGATTACTAAATTTTCTTTTTTCCAATGCAGGTAATTCCTGGAAGGTATTTCCAATAAGTTTAGTGGAATTCTTTTTTCAAAAATAGTTGGGTAAAACTCGTATAGGTTCATAGTAGTTTTTTTAGATTAACAAATGTATTATAAATATATTAAATTACAATTATGTAATATTAAATATTTCTTTACTTTTACCAAATAAAATTGTTTACCACATGATAAAGCCTATCAAAATTTGCAAAAACCCGGACTGCAAAGATGAAATTCGGGACTATAAATCGACAAAAAAGGAATACTGCACTGACTATTGTAGAAATCACCACGGATATATCAGACGAAGTGAAGAAAATCTTGTATTTGATTTGTATAGAAAATGTAAAATTAATATCTATAAATTTCTCAAAAATTATAGAGATTGTGATATTTATGAAATAGACTTAATCCTATGCGAAAAACAAGGTTTTGACACAAAATATCTAGAAGAACCATCCTTGTTTGATATCGATGGTGTAAAAACAAAATGCTATGAATTAAAAGATATTGTATTTGGACTTGACCCAAAAACAGAAACTAAAATTATTATTTATAAACCAAAAAAGTAACATGGAAAAAATTATCCTAACCACAAGACAAAAAATGCTACCTCCTGATCGATTAGCCTACGAATTAGGCCAAATACCAACTCCGGAAAAAATTGAAAACACCAAAATAGCAACTTATGTTTTAATTGGTGTATTCGCAACCATTTCAGTGGGTTTAATTTCTTATGCAATTTACCAAGCGCAAACCGAAGCCAAGCAAAAGAAAAATGATGCTTAGGGTTCAATTTTGGTCGACTAAGAAACCTATTTGTCGTATTTGTATGATTTTAAATTTAAAAAGCAGGCAATAAAGCCTGCTTTTTTATTTTAATTGTTTTATAATTATTCCCAAGTTAAAAATATCTTACAAATTATTCCATTTTCAACTTTAGTTACTGAAGATGGGTATTTATTACTCCCGGTTGTATAATCAGCTATATTAAAATTAACAGTTCCCATTAAATCATCCGACCCAGCTAATGAATCATCTGTATCATTATCATATATTCTGATTTTAAGAATCCCTGAACTAAGATTTGTTATTTGTATTGGTGTGACAAAAGAAACAAAAAATGGATATGTAGCACTCGGGTTAATATTCCAATCAGTAGTTGATGAGCCATATGATTGATCGAATTCATTTGAAAAAGTCGCATAAAAATCAGGGTAAGTCGTTAAATCCCATGTGCCTGATGGATAAGTTGAAACTTCAATGCGCGTAAGATTTACTTTTGTTTTTATTACTTCAGTTGGTGAAGGTGAATCCTCTTTAGAACATCCAACTAACATTACAACAAGTAAAAAAAATAATCCTTTAATTAATTTAGTTTTCATTTCAATTAATCTTTAAGTTTTAATACTTGTTTTACCTCCTCATAATTGTTCCAATCTGTATTTGGATGCGATAATCTATTTGATGGAGAAATTACTACATATCTAATCGTAACGTTGGATGGATTAGGAATTGGGTTAAAATCTGTGCCACTTACCACAAATTCAATTGTTCCAACCCCAAAGCCGTAAGTTGTATTTTGATTAAAAACAGTAAGAGGTAAAGGTGTCCATGCAGAACCTGATAATAAAAATACTGAAACTATTCCTCTATCGACGATATCCTGCGTAATTTCATTAGCCCCAGTAAATACTGCAGTCCAATAAACCCCTCCACTGTTTGATGTCCAATTAGCAGCTGAAGTAGTAAATGTAGTAGAACCAAAAACATTTGCATTTCCATTTGTTCCATTGGTGCCGTTAGTCCCATTAATACCATTTGCTCCTGCAGGACCTGCAGGACCAGTTTCGCCATCTTTAGAACAACCAAAGACAAACATAGCTATACTTAATAGCATAGCTTTTTTAAATAAATTTTTCATAATAATTTAGTGTTTCCCTCGCCCTAAAGAGAATTTAGTTTTTTAGTTAAACTAACAAGCGTAGGACAATTTGCGATACCCGTCTTGAAAGTCCGACCAAGAACTTGGAACAAAGTAATGCAAAGCCTACGCTTTTGGCGAAGACGACATACAATACTTCCTTGTTCCTTTTTTACTTGGTCGGTTTTCAAGACAAGAAATATAGCAGACGCTATTAGTATTTATTTTTCATAACAAAAATAGATTATTTTTTAGTATTTGTTATGAATTACATTAAAATTCAATTAACACCTAATTTGTTGAAATTTAATAGATTGATTTTTTTGTTACCACAAAAATTAGTGTTCTCAATTATAATCGGATTAGGAATAGAATCAATAAAAAAAGTAGAAATGGTTTATACAAAACCTAAAACTTGTTCAAATCATTTTCAAATCTAGATATAATAGATTTATAATAAAGTGAAATTTTCCGTTACTCTTGAATGTGAGAGTGCGCTCTCTAAAGTTTCATGCAAGAGCTTCTGCCAGCTTGGGAGTTGAGTTTTATTTATGAGAATAAATTAAGAAAACAGGAGAAACAATTTACCGATGTACTAGCTATAAGTTTTAGCAAGTGTTAGCTGCTGGCTCATTTCTTACTTTTTTGATTTTAGAATATATTATAATATTCTTCGTGGCTTTTAAACTGCGATTGATAATGCATAAACTCAAATGTACATTGGTTTAAATTATTTGCTTGGTTTACCTTCTTTAATTCTTTGTAATTATATATTGTTGCCTTTAATTGTTCTTCACTATGAGTAGCAATAAATCTTTTAGATTGTTCTAAAATACTAACATTAACATTCGCAATGAATAAGCCATCCAAAAAATCTGGCGATTTATCAGAAAGAACAAGTAGTTTATTCTTATTCAGTGGAAATATTAATTCATTAAATATATTGTCTAATCTTTTATCTTGGTTGTTAATTAAGAATGGTTTGTCTCCAGTAATAAATGTTGGTGTAGTACTCGTCAAACTATATATTTTCCACTTGTCAAATAGTCTCAGTATTTCTTCACTACTTCCGTTTGAAAATGGAATCATATGTTTGTACATTTTTTGTAATTCTGTATCAGTTAAAATTTTTTCTATAACTTCTGGAATATCTTCATCGTTAACTTTTTCATTTTGTTTATTTTTAAAACAAAAGTACTTATTAGAAA
Organism: Flavobacteriaceae bacterium; assembly: GCA_947459635.1. Lineage (GTDB taxonomy): Bacteria > Bacteroidota > Bacteroidia > Flavobacteriales > Flavobacteriaceae > Flavobacterium. Next base: position 10,229 of record CANHEA010000041.1, read on the forward strand.
AACCTTCTTTTTTTATGATTTCTAAAAAATCATTGTTTGACTCAGGCAATCTCCAATAAAGTACACTTAGAAAATGTAAAATTTTGAATTTTTCCAACGCCGTAAATTCTATAGGATCAGTATTTTGGAGTCTAGAAAATAATATTGAAGTTTCTGTATCTTGTGGAGAAAATAGTGATTCTTCAAAAGTGAATAAAATTTCTCCTTTAAATTTATAATTGTTTAGGTCATTTTCGTAAAACTTGCTGTTCGGGTTTTGTTTAATGAGAATAACATCTCTAATTTTATCATAAACATAAAATTGTTCGTTTATATCTGTAAATCCTTTCAAATAAAATACAGGAAGATAATGATGCTTATGGGAGTATTTTTCTCGCTTCACGTTTTGTAAATTGTTTCCGGTTTTCTCGAGCTTGCAGCTAACGTTTTGCAGCTACAAGAAGTTGGCGATTTCGGAGACGAAAACTGTCTGCCACCACTGAACTTGATACGAAGGACAAATGTTCATTTAACCACTTAACCGCCAATTTCTTGTAGGTGCTGTTATAGGCAGATTTATTTCTAGAAAAGTGGGTCATTATTTAGTTGCGATTGAATTATTTCAAATTTGTATCCGTATCTTTTAACGACATTGTCAACTAATTCTGTAAACCATTTTGGTGCGTTGGGAGCAATATGTATTTTTTCAATTAATGTTTCAATATCTACTTTGATTTGCACTCCGTTTTCTATTGTGTCTTTAGAAAAATCAAGTGTCTCATCACCTGTTGGCCATTTGGAAATAAGTCCTCTGATTTCATTTTCATGTTCAAAACTTTTCCTTTTATGGACAAAAGGACCAAGGATATTACTTGCGTCTATTCCATCTTTCTCATAATCGATATATGTCACTTTACCTATAAATACTTTCTCGTCGTCTATAATACTTTTTTTGTATCTACTGTAAGTTGATTGAATAGCTATACCCTCGTCACTTTTGAGATAAAGTTTCCACATTGCTGCTGATTCATGTTCATTTGCATGCCAACAATTTACAGCCATATATCTCGGCCAATTTTTATTTATATCGCCCATTTTATTCATAGCGTCCAAATATTTCTTTTGTCCTTCTTCAGGAAGGTCAGTTGGAATATATTTTCTTGCTTCAACATTTGGTCTTGGCCATGAGCCTTCAAAAGGGTCGTCAAATTTGTCTGATCGTGTAAAATAAAGTCGCCTATTGTCAATTAATGAAACAAGTTTTGTGAAATCCAAATACCTCCAGATTTTTATATTTTCGTTTTCAGGTTGGATAAATGTAGGGTGTGTTTCAAACATATTATGTCGTTTTAAATTTGCCTATAACTTGCATATTTCCCTGACAAAGTCATTCATATACACCCAAAATTCGTATGCTTTGTCTGATAACTATCAGTTAATTTTGATTAGGCTAATATACCAAGTGACATACTTATAGTGTAAGTTTAATCAAAAAACCGACCGCTTGTATATGCACAAAATTCAACCGCGCGGTTTTAATAGCCGGCAAGGATTATATATCCTCGCTATCTTGGGCAACTCATTATCTTTTTATTTTTTTTATTTTTCCAAAGTATACTTCATCAAAGTACCCCATTAAATCAAATGTACATTTCTCACTCTTTATCCATTGCTTGTTAAAGTATTTGAAAAGATAAGTAGCTCTTTTAATTTCATCGTTATTATTAAAGACAAGTTGTAATACATCTTTAGCTTTAAACTGCATTGGAACATCAAACACATCACCCTCATTAACTCTGTTTGATAGTAGGTCGTAATTCTTTTTATATTCTTTAGGATAAAACCTTTCAAAAGAAGGGAGCATTGCTTCTCCAATGATAATTATGGTATTTTTATTTTCTTTATTCCTTCTATGCAACACCCAATAGTGTTGCAACCTGTTTGTTGAAGACGTTTTGCAAGTGCAGAGTTTGATTTTATCTGAAATGATACACATAATATGTTAAATCGTTAATTACTGATTGTGAAAATTTCATATTAAGTATATTTACTTCAATCCCTCAATAATAGCCCTAAAACTAGCTAACCCAGCTTCAATATTCTCTACAATATCCAACGCCAATACATCTGGATCGGGTAGATTGTCTAAATCAGCTAATGATTTATCTTTCAACCAAGTAATGTCTAAACTGGTTTTATCTCGTGCAATGATTTCATCATAACCAAACTTTCTCCAACGTCCTTCGGGATTGGTATCTGCATGATACGTTTCCTTTCTTTTGTTGATGTTATCGGCATTGTATAGGGTAATAAAATCTCTTAAATCATTTAATTTTAATGGATTTTTTTTCAACGTATGATGAATGTTTGTTCGGTAATCATACACCCAAACTTCTTTCGTCCAAGGGTCTTTGCTTGAAGGTTTGCCGTCGAAAAACAATACGTTTGCTTTTACGCCATTGGCGTAGAAAATACCTGTTGGCAAGCGTAAAATAGTATGCAAATTAGTAGTATCTAATAACTTTTTACGTACTGTTTCACCCACACCACCCTCAAACAAAACATTATCAGGCAATACTACTGCTGCTTGTCCTGTGGTTTTGAGCATGGTGCGAATATGTTGTACAAAATTCAATTGCTTGTTACTCGTCGTTACCCAAAAGTCTTGACGGTTATAGGTTAAATCTTCTTTTTCTTGTTCACCTTCGGCATTGGTAAAGGTCATGCTACTCTTTTTACCAAATGGTGGATTCGCTAATATATAATCATAGCGTGTACCCGAATCGGTAATTAAAGAGTCATTGGGTGAGATAAAGTTGTCTGAGTCTATATCTCCAATGTTGTGCAGGAACAAGTTCATTAATGCTAAACGACGCGTACTTGCCACAATCTCATTCCCAAAGAATGTTTCGTATTTGAGGAATTTGGCAGCTTCTTTGTCTAGATTTCGGTTATCGACAATCCAGTCATAGGCTGCGAGAAAAAAACCACCAGTTCCACAAGCTGGGTCGGCTATGGTTTTCATGGGTTCTGGACGTAAACATTCTACCATCGCTTTAATTAGTGGGCGTGGCGTAAAGTACTGCCCAGCACCACTTTTGGTGTCTTCAGCGTTTTTCTCCAAAATACCTTCATAGATGTCTCCTTTGTCTTTTACGCCCATCAATATCCAGTTCTCGGCATTGATGAGTGCGATGAGTTTGTATAGCTTAGCAGGGTCTTGTATTTTGTTCTGACTCTTCACAAAGATTTGTCCTAAAATACCTTTTTCTTTGGCCAACTCTCGCAACATATTATTGTAGTGACTTTCCAACTCACTACCACTTTTACTAATTAAGGTATCCCAGGCAAACTCGCTAGGAATTGGCATTGTTCTATTGTGTGGCGGCTTAGTGTACTCATCTGCCATCTTTAGGAATAACAAATACGTAAGTTGCTCCAAGTAATCGCCATAGCCCACACCATCGTCTCGTAGGGTTTGGCAAAATGCCCATACTTTACTGACTATACTCGATGCATTTGTATTTTCTTTGCTCATTATTTATTATTAATCAAATTGATTATTACTTTAACCATCATGTCTTTATCATCAGGTTTAGATGCAGCTATCATTAATGTTAAGGCTACTAAGGTTTTATCGTCAATTATTTTTCCCCCTTCGTGGTACAATAACTTATTTCGGTCTAAAAACCAAACAAAGAGAAAAGCTGCAATTCGTTTATTCCCATCTGAAAAGGAATGGTTTTTGGTTACAAAATACAATAAATGACCCGCTTTTTCTTGAACTGTTGGATATAAATCGTTACCGTTAAAGGTTTGGTAAATGGTTTCTAAAGAACTTTTAAAAGATGCGTCTTTTTCATTACCAAACAAATTAGAACCACCAAATTTAGTTTTTAATCCGTCAATTGCTTTTATGGCTTCGGGGTACGAAATTTGAAATATTTCTTTATGTTCTGTTTCGGAAATCTTCAAAGTTTGGTGGTCGTACTGGTCTAAAATGTCCAATGCAAAAGCATAGTCATTCAAAACTTTTAGCAAGCCTTGAGCTTCATCGCCTGTTATTTCTTTAGCGGTTACGACACTTTCTAGTAATTTTACAGCTTGTTTTAATTCCTTAAACTTGCTTTCGGTTTCTTTTAATCGTTTTTGATTAATGGCATATCCTTGTACCAAATAATCTTTCAATCGTTGGGTTGCCCATTGACGGAAATGAGTACCTTGTTTCGATTTAACTCGGTATCCTACGGAAATAATAACGTCTAGGTTATAATAGCTTACAGGTTTGTCAGAATTTGGAATATGCATTTTTTGCATATTGCTTTTTTCTTCTAATTCTCCTTCCTTAAAAACATTCCGAATATGCCTTGAAATAACCGATTGATCTCTTTGGAATAACAAAACAAGTTGTTCTTGACTTAACCAAACGGTCTCATTATCAAGATTAACCTGCAGTTCAACTAAATTATCAATAGATGTATATATTTCAATTTGGTTTTCCATTAGCTAGAAATTAATATTCACAATATTATACTTTAAATTTTGGTGCTGCCAATGCAATAAATAAATTTGTATTTGCACTTAAACCAACTCCCCACTAAACGCCTTTTTCAATATACTCTGTCTTAATGCCTCAGCTTGTTGCAAGCTTTGCGCAATACTTTCCTCCATTTTATCAGCAACACTCAAACGGCTTTCGATTTCTTGAACAATAAGGTGTTGTTCTTTGATTGGAGCGATTGGAATATTATATTTTTTTAGACTTGTTGTATCTATACTTTCTACAGTAGTTCCATCTTTACTACATTCTTGACGAATCTTTTGATTTTTACCTATGATATACCAATAAAGGTATTCAGAATCAATAAATTCATAAGGTTCAACAGATTGTAAATCTTGATTAACTGTTAATTCCTTACCAGCAATCGCAACGGGTAAAGTATGCCTTAAAATGCCACTTCGCATTACAAACATGATAGCTCCTTTGGAAATGATTTTTGCTGATGATTTTACTATTGCGTCATCGGTTATTTTATCAATTGAGTCATTTATGTTTTTGCATTTCATGTCTTTTGAAGAAACCCAGAGATTTGTTCCATTCTCCCAAAAACTTTTATTTTGTTTGCTTGGAGTTCCACCACCTTTCCATTTTCCTAATTCACCTAATGTCTTTAATTCCCAACCCTTTGGCAACTCACCATCTTTAACATTTTCATTCGTTAACTTTCCTTCAAAAGCCCATTTCAATACACTTTGTTGGTAGGTTTTGAGTTGCTGTTGTGCGGTTTTTAAATCTTCTATGCCTTTGTCTAACTCACTAAAGAGTTCTTCTATTTTGGAGACAATAGCTTGTTGGGTTTCTAGATTAGGTAATGGTATTTCTAACTTTTTTAGAATGGTTTGGCTAATGTTTGGTTGTGCTCCACCAATTCCTTGTTTTACTAAATCTTGTTTTTTGTGAAATAAGAAATTATATAAATATTTAGATTCAATTGCATCATTTTGATAATACCACAAACGGCTTGATTAGTTGCCGCATCAACTCCTAAAAAGGCTAATTTACCAATAGTAGCACCATATAATGCAATTAACAAAGTTCCTTTTGGAAAAATCTTTGCACTCGAATTTTTTATAGCTTCTTCTGTAATTTTTTCTTCTGTATCATAAATAATACCTTTATTTAATTCACCTGATTTTACCCAAGGAATTGTCCCATTATAATATGATTTATTACCTCTTGATGGAGTTCCTCCACTTGTGGTTTCACAAACTTCTCCTAGAGTTTTTATTTGCCAGTTATTGGGTAATTCTACAAAAGTCATTTTTTAATTTGTTTTAACTACTTTTTCAATAATTGAAGTGGGCATAGTTGGAGAAGAATCCTCTTTTAATAATCCTGTATCTGCTCGGCTAAATATGGATTGAAGAATAATATTTCTATCTATATCAGATACTGCATTATTTTCTTTTAGTGCCAAATATACAAAGGTTAATTGTTTACGTTCTTGCGCATCTCTAGACAAGTGGAAAGAACTAAAAGTGAGTTTTGTAAATGTTCTAATTAAAAAAGCTAAAAAAGTAATAAATGTTATAAAAACGATTGACCATTTAATTGAAGCTCCTGTATTTAAAAACATTTTTTCGAATTCACCAGTGCCAATTGAATTTAAAAGGTTATATAAAAATATAACACCAATTATAGTTGATAAACAAATACCGACTAGCCAATATTGCCCTTGAGATTTCAATTCATTAGATCTTTCTTCCCAATATATTGCTGGTGCTTTTAAAGCTAAATTTTCTTGATATAATTTCTCTAATTCTTTTATTTTCTGAGTTGATGATTTGTCAAAGTCTTCAAAAGTATTTTTAGATTTTGTAAACCAATCCTGAAAAGCTAAATCTTTTTCTTTTTTTAATTCATCTAAGACTTCAACATATTTTTTATAATCATTATTGGCATTTGTTAGATGTTCTGTTACATCAGAAGTTGCGTTATCAATAGCCTTTTGAAATTCTTTTTTTAATTTATCAAAAGATTTTTGCTCATTATCTTTTCTAGAATATTTATGAGTTGTTTCTATATTAATAAACTCATTTGCCAAAGTAGCACCAATAAAATTGTTTTTATTATTAATTACTTCCCTTAGATTATTTGTTATAAAACAAAAAGCTCCATGATAATATTCTTTATTTTTATTGTATAAGTCTAATAAAAAAGTTACCTCTATCCTATCAAAATTAAAAATTGGAGTAGATAAACTAAATTGTCTTGATACTGGATTCCAATTTATATCATAATTACTAATGTCTGTTTTTGAGTAAGAAACAACAAAGTTTTCAAGACCTTTTTTAATTCTTTCAAAATAAGCTTTTGATTCTTTCAATTCATTAGGAATTTCACCCTTAAAATCGTTCCATTTTTTTTCTTCATCAAATAAAAAATTATACAAAGAAACTATGTCATTAAAAGAAATATCAAATTCATTAGCGTTAGCCGAATTTAACCGTGCATTTTTTTCTTTAAACCATGATGGATTAGTAGATGCTGCTATTAGTTTTTTAAATTCCGTTTTTGTCATGTTTTAAGCTGCTAATACCTCATTTAATTCATTAATAATACTATTCGTTTCTTCCCCAAACAACTGCCACATTTTGCTCAAACCGCCTTCAGCATTAAAGGGGCTAAGGTCAAAATCGTCTTTGTCTATGCTAAAACTATTGGCTACATAGTCTTTCATCATACGCAACCAGTCCATTTGCTCTGTAGTAAACTTTATCGCAGCACCAGCCTGTTTTTTAAATGCCCATTCTTGAAAGTTTTTATCTACCGTTTTATCGTAAGCCGTTAAGGTAGTGTCAATACCTGCTACACGTCTTATCAAAGAAACCAAAGCAATCAACTCATTTTTGGCAGAGCCATTGGTTTTTTCCAATTGTTCGTAAGCTTTCCAAACGGCTAAAGGCGCTAAAATAGGTTTCTCGGCTTTTAGTTTTTCGCACAAATCTTTAATCATTTTGTATGTAAACGTTCGGTGTCTATAGTCTTGTGCATAGAAAATCTGTAACGCCGTAATCTCTTCTTTGTGGTTTTCTATCCAAGTTTTAAAATCGCCAATTAATGCCGCACTACTTTCTTCTTGGTCTTTTACCCAACCAATATTGGTAATAGTATCTATGTTTACAATGTCTATAATCTGGTCATATTTCTTGCGGATGTCCACTATAAAGTCGCGCAAATCGGGACTATTAAATACCGCCACGGCATCGTCTATTAACTTTTGTTGTTCGGTTGCAATCGCTTTTTCTATTTCTATAGGTGCAAAACCTCGCATATTCCCTCTTACGTCAACATCTATTTGATCGTTTGTATCTGGGTCATGTGCCTGCAATAGTTTTTTTACTATTTCTTTAATGTTTAAGCCATTGGCTTTTTCGCTAAATGCCGTTTTGTCTTTGTCTTTTAATTGTTGGTCTAAACGAATTAATCGGTTAGCAAGCGTAGTTAGCATGTCTTCGCTTGTGTTTCCCATAGCAACACTTTGCAACACATCTTTTAACGAAACGCCAGGCGCTTTTTCTAAAGGGCGGCTGTCTGTTTTTTGCGATTGTTCCACACCAATGGCGTCAATGATTACAAAATGGTCTTTACTGTATTTTGCTGTAGGTGTTCCTTTGGCTTTTAATTCTTCCACCGAGCACGTTCGTGTACCACGTCCTTTCATTTGTTCGTAATAGCTGCGGCTTTTTACATCACGCATAAACAACAATACTTCAAGTGGGCGTATGTCGGTTCCTGTAGCAATCATATCTACCGTAACGGCAATTCGTGGGTAATAATCGTTTCGAAATTGTTGCAAGACACTTTTTGGGTCTTCCTCGCTTCGGTACGTAATCTTTTTACAAAACTTATTTTCTTCGCCAAATTCCTCACGCACGATGTCAATAATGTCTTCGGCATGGCTATCGGTTTTGGCAAAAATTAAGAGTTTAGGTACTTCAAAGTTTCCGCTACTATCCAATCGGTCGGGAAACATCCCAGGTAAATTTTCTTTGGTTGCACGAATAATAGTTCGAATCGTACTTGGGTTCACAATGTCTTTATCCAATTGCCTACCACTGTATACTTCATCTTCGTCTAAGGCTTCCCAAAACTTTTTACGGGTAAGGCGTTCGCGTTTATCTACTTTTTCGCCTAAGGTAATCATACTACCATTTTTGGTAATTTCGGTTTCAATCGTAAATACATTATAAGGCACTAAAACCCCATCAACAACCGCTTTTTCATAGCCATAATCACATACTAAGTTTTGGTTAAAATACCCAAACGTTCTGTTGTCAGGAGTTGCGGTTAATCCAATTTGGAACACATCAAAATAATCCAATACTTGTTTCCAAAGGTTGTAAATACTGCGGTGGCATTCGTCTATGACTACAAAATCGAAAAACTCAATTGGCACTTTTTCATTATACCCCACAGGAATAGGCTCTTTCGCTTGAAACGCCATTTCATTTGGGTTTTCTTCTTCGGCACTTTCATCCAATTCGGTTTCTTTCAAAATTGAATACATGCGTTGAATCGTACTAATATATACTTGCGAATCGTTGGGGATAAAGGAACTACTCAATCGAGTTACGCCATATAATTCGGTAAACAAACGGTTATCATCATTGGCGGTAAACGCACGAAATTCGCTTTCAGCTTGTTCTCCTAAGTTTTTGGTATCTACTAAAAATAGAATACGTTTCGCTTTCGCGAATTTCAACAAACGATAAATAAAAGTAATCGCAGTAAAGGTTTTTCCTGAACCTGTAGCCATTTGAATTAATGCTTTTGGGCGTTGGTCTTTAAACGATTTCTCTAAATTCGTGATTGCGGTGACTTGGCAATCTCTTAAACCTTCTTCTGGTAGCGCAGGCAAATCATGTAAACGACCACGTAATGTTTTTGCTTGACTTAACCATTGCACAAAAGTTTCAGGACGATGAAAAGTAAACACATTTCTTGAACGAGGTTTTGGGTCTCTGTAATCTGTAAAACGAGTGACTTCACCGGTACTTTCATAAACAAAAGGCAAAGGGTCATTATTTAATAAACGAAGTTTTGCATTGGCATATTGTGAAGACTGTTCTTCAACCGTTGTCAGTCGCACTCCTTCTTCTTCACGTTTGGCTTCAATAATACCAATAGGTTTTTTATCGACAAATAATACATAATCCGCAGGACCAATATCGGTTTGATATTCTCTAATAGCAATTCCCAAGCCAGCGGCAAGGTTAAACTTCTTTTTGTCTTGAATTATCCATCCACAGGCAATGAGTTGCTTATCAATGTTATCACGTGCTATTTGTTCGGGGTTTTGGTTGGTCATTTTTCCGATTATAAATAAAGTTAAGCTACTTATTAGTATCTGTATTGGTAAAAATACTTGTTTTTTTAACCTATCTAATATAAAATGTTCTGTTTTGTGTTTGGATAGTTTTAGGGGATTTAGTTTTTTTAATTTATTAGGCACGGATTACAATTCCGAGCTATCGGAGATTGGTTAACAAAAAAACTTATGTATCCATTTTAAGAAAAGATAAACTATAGCAATTGTTGTCTAAATTAGACAATACAGATAAGTTGAAAATATATAAATTATCCCGCTTTACTGCTTTTTATTGCTAATAATCTGATATATTTACTGAAACCAACTCTTAGGAACTTAGTTTCTAAAAATTAATTATTCTCGCCTTTATTTTCGACAAGTATATATATACAATCAATTTTTTCATGCGACCACTTTCCATCATAGTATTATGTCTTAGTTTAATAAATGTTTATAGTCAACCACTCATAGGTTGGCAAAAAACATATGGAGGAACAGGACTAGATGTATTAACTAAAATTGACCTTTCCCCCACTGGATATTATGTAGGGGGTCTTTCAAATTCCAATATATCAGGAGAAAAAAGTCAAAACTCAAAAGGTGGTACTGATTGTTGGTTATTGTCTGTATCACCTACTGGGCAAATTCTTTGGCAAAAAACAATCGGAGGCTCACTTGATGAAGGGGTGCGCAGTTTATGTAAAACCAATGATGGTGGTGTAATTATCGGTGCTTCTTCTAGTTCTAATATTTCAGGTGACAAGACTGAAAATTCAAGAGGAAGCTCGGATTATTGGATTGTCAAATTAGACAGCAGTGGAAATATAGAATGGCAAAGAACATTGGGTGGAAACCAGTCAGATGGACTA
>CANHEA010000042.1 GCA_947459635.1 Flavobacteriaceae bacterium
AATCTTAATGTTCGCGGAGGAACTCATGATCAAAATTTGTTTTTATGGAACGGCATTCGAATGTTTCAAACGGGACATTTTTTTGGACTCATTTCAGCATTTAATCCGTCTTTAGCGCATACGATTTCTGTTACGAAAAATGGAAGTTCTGCATTTTTTGGTGAAAGTGTTTCGAGTTTGGTTGCGATTTCAACCCATTCCAAATCGATTGAAGAAACAAAATCGAGCATCAGTAGCAATTTGATTAGTTCTGAGTTTTATTCAAAAGTAAAAGTGTCAAAAAAGGCCAGTTTTGAGGTCTCTGGCCGCAGATCGTTAACAGACTTTTTTTCGTCACCAACCTACCGAAATTACAGTGACCGTGTCTTCCAAAATACTATCATTACCGACTTAACAAATACTATAACTGAGCCTGTAAAAAGCAAAGAGAATTTTTACTTCTACGATTTGACTTTGCAATACCAGCAAAAAATCGGGAAAAGACATGAATTTTGGATTGATGGCATTGCGATTCGCAACAATCTAAAAATTGATCAAACAAGAAATATCATTCAAAAAAACAGTTCCTTGAGTCAAGAAAATATTGGTGGTTCTATCCGATGGAGGACGACGTGGAACGACAATAACTCAAGCCAAGTAGATGTTTCATCGTCCTATTATAATTTAGATGCGACCAATGAAGCAATCCAAAATAACCAGATATTTGTTCAAAGTAATACTGTACTAGACCTAGGTGTTCAATTGAAAAACACGAATAAGTTGTCAAAAAAAATTACGTTAAATACTGGATATCAATTTGATGAAATTGGAGTAACCAATGCTGACGAAATCAATACTCCGTTTTTTTCGAGAAACATAAAAGAAGTTTCCATAACACATTCCGGAATTGCGGAACTTCAGTACCAAACCATAGACTCCAGAACTTTTTTGAATTTTGGTGGCCGATTAAATTACTTTGAAAAATTCAAAACCGTATTAATCGAACCAAGAATTCAGTTTCATCAGTCGCTTTCGAATACTTTGAGTATTGAAGTACTCGCGGAACAAAAAAGCCAAACTTTGTCCCAAATTATCGACTTACAACAGGATTTTCTGGGAATCGAAAAACGACGATGGACCTTGGCAAATGATGGCACAATTCCAATTCAGAAAAGCAATCAATGGAGCGTTGGCTTGACGTACAAAGACAACAACTGGTTGATTACTTGGGACAATTTTTACAAGAAAGTAAACGGCATCACCTCAAGTAGTCAAGGTTTTCAAAATCAATTTGAATTTTCAAGATCAATTGGCAGTTATGAAGTCATCGGCACAGAGCTTTTGCTGCAACGAAACTTTAGAAAACTACAAGCGTGGTTAAGTTATAGTTTTAATGACAATAAGTACATGTTCAGCGATCTAAGCACAACCAATTTTCCCAACAACTTTCAATTGACTCATGTACTCGGAGCTGCGATTGTCTATGATTGGAAGCAATTTAAGGTAGCATTTGGTGGAAAATGGCATACGGGAAAACCAATTACGAATACGGCTACCAACAATCTCAATTTGGATAATCCATCAGAGCCAAAAATCGTATATGATTTGCCAAATAACTCCAATTTACCGGATTATTTCCAACTGAATTTTTCAGTCTTAAGAGATTGGAAAATTAGTTCTCACGTAAGTTTACAAGGTAGTTTCTCAATTTTGAACTTAATGAACAAATCGAATATCATCCAAAAATACTACCGCATCAATTCAACCCAAGATGGGATTGAAACGGTGAACACCTATTCATTGAAGCGTACTCCAAATTTAAATTTGAAACTCAGTTTCTAAATTACATCCGATCTGGCACTTCAATTCCCAGCAAACGAAAAGAAGATTGAATTGTTTCAGCGACTTTCATAGATAATTGTACGCGAAAGACTTTCTTTGTCATATCCTCTTCTCCCAAAATGGAAACCGATTGGTAGAATGAATTGTACTCTTTTACCAATTCGTAGGTATAATTTGCAATGAGCGCTGGACTATGTTGCTGTGCCGCATTTTGAATGACTTCCGGATACAATGCAAGTTGCTTGATCAGTTCTTTTTCCTTTAAATGCATGGTCAATTCTGAAATAGATTGACTCAAATCGAAGTCCGCTTTGCGCAAAATTGATTGGATTCTTGCATAAGTATATTGAATAAATGGACCTGTATTACCAGCAAAATCAACTGATTCTTCTGGATTGAAAAGAATTCGTTTTTTCGGGTCTACTTTTAGAATATAATATTTAAGCGCTCCTAGTCCGATCATCGTATATAATTTCTGTTTTTCAACATCCGAATAACCTTCAAGTTTGCCGAGCTCTTCCGCGAGTTGCTGCGCCGTTTGTGTCATATCTTCCATCAAATCATCGGCATCAACAACCGTTCCTTCTCTCGACTTCATCTTGCCTGATGGCAAATCGACCATACCGTACGAAAGATGAAACAGGTTCTCAGACCAGTCAAATCCCAATTTCTTCAAGATTAGAAACAGTACTTTGAAATGGTAATCTTGCTCGTTTCCGACCGTATAAACCATCCCGCCAACATCTGGGAAATCCTTTACACGTTGTATAGCCGTGCCAATATCTTGTGTCATATAAACAGCAGTACCATCAGATCTCAAAACAATTTTACGATCAAGTCCGTCCGCAGTTAAGTCAATCCAAACCGAACCATCAGGATCTTTCTCAAAAACACCTTTGTCAAGACCAATCTGAACTACTTCTTTACCCAGCAAATAGGTATTACTTTCGTAGTAATAGGAATCGAAATCGACGCCAAGATGCTGATACGTTTGCGCAAATCCGTCATAAACCCATTGATTCATTGTTTTCCATAATGCTACAACTTCCTGTTTTCCAGCCTCCCAATCAAGTAACATATTTTGAGCTTCTAGGAGAATTGGTGCTTCTTTCTTCGCTGCTTCTTCAGATTTTCCTTGCGAGATCAATTGATTAATTTGGTCCTTATATTCGCGGTCGAAAGCGACATAGTATTTTCCTACTAACTTGTCACCTTTTAAATTGGTGCTTTGCGGCGTTTCGCCATTTCCAAATTTTTGCCAAGCTAACATCGATTTGCAAATGTGAATCCCTCGATCATTAATTATTTGCGTTTTATATACTTTTTTGCCCGCAGCTTTACAAATTTCAGCCACAGAATAACCCAGTAGATTGTTGCGAACATGACCTAAATGCAGTGGTTTGTTGGTGTTCGGAGAGGAATATTCTACCATAATTGCCTTTTCCGTAGGATCAACAGCAACGAAACCGAATTGTTGTTCAGCCTTAATTTCGTTAAAAAATTGAAGATAGTATTCATCTGAAATAACAATGTTCAAGAATCCGGAAACTACATTAAATCTTACTACTTCTTCTTGATTTTCAACTAAGTAGTTGCCAAGTTGATTTCCTATCTCGACTGGAGTACTTTTCAACTGTTTCAAAAAAGGAAACAAAACCAATGTAATATCACCTTCAAACTCTTTTCTGGTTGATTGAAACTCGATTTTATCGAAAGTTACGTCGAAAAGCTCTTGAAGTGCTTTTTTTATGGGGGTTGTAAGGATTGCTGAAAGCGACATGTATGATAGATTAAGACGGCAAATATAGTCATTACACTTTCAAAAAGGAAATGGAAACCCAAATGAACAATCTAAACAGAACATTATTTTTATGCCCTAAGACAATATACTTATCGCTTAACATGAGTCAAAAATTATAATAAACATATGATTATTTGTAAGATTTTTATACATATAAAATCACAAAACGTGTATTTCATCGATTTTATTTGCTTTTTACCGACATATAGTTGAATCTTTGAAGTGTCAAAATAAATATAGATTAATAGTAAATCCCAAATCTACTATGAAAAAATTACTACTCATTATAGCTTCGGCTATAACTGTTAATTGTTTCTCGCAAGCAATCACAGTCAGCACAAGTTCGTACACCGTTCCACAATTAGTGAATTCGGTATTGATCAATTCTCCTTGCGTTTCTGCCACAAATATTACGTGGAAAACAGGAAGCAACTTCGCCTCTTCCAATGGGATAGGCTACTTTCAGAACGCGAATCCGAATTTCCCTATGCAGTCTGGAGTAATCTTGAGCACAGGAGACGTTACTCACGCAGCTGGTCCAAACACTACTTTGTTGAGCGATGGAGCGGCCAATTGGCCTGGTGATGCAGATTTGGAAAGCACTTTATTGCAATCTGGAATTTCTATGAACTCGGTAAATGCGTCAATTTTAGAATTTGACTTTACGCCTATTTCGCCAACCTTTAGTTTTGAATTTCTATTTGCCTCTGACGAATACGGTAATTTTCAATGTCAGTTCTCCGATGCTTTTGCATTTCTTTTGACAAATACAGCAACTGGTGTTACTAAAAATCTTGCAGTTGTTCCTAGTACCAATATTCCAATTTCTGTTGTGACTATTAGAGATTTCTTATACAACTCTTCTTGTCCGTCAGCCAATGCACAGTACTTCGGAGCATACAATGGTGGTTCTTCTGCTGCTGCTGCCGCAATCAACTTTAATGGGCAGACAATATTGATGAACGCCTCTGCAGTATTAATTCCAAATACAACCTATCATATCAAATTGGTTATTGCAGATCGTTCGGATGAAAGCTCTGATTCTTCCATCTTCATTTCTTCTGACACTTTTAATATCGGACAAGATGTTTTAGGTCTTGACCTAACAGTAGCTAACAATGCGGCCTTGTGTTTCGGGACTACTCGTACTTTAACTTCAAACTTAGATCCAACGCAATACAACTTCAGTTGGACTCAAGACGGCGTAGCAATTCCTGGGCAAAATGGAGCCAATTTAACCGTTAGCCAGCCAGGAGTTTACGGTATCACGTATCAAAAAACAACTAGTGGTTGTCAACCAGTAACGGACATCATTACCGTTGAATATCTACCTGAAATATTGGCTCAAGTACCAATGAATTTATACCGTTGTAATAGCGGAAGTGCAACTTATACTTACGACTTGTCTTTAAATACAGGAGTAGTAAAAACGGGACTGAATCCGCTAACACAAGTTACTTATTATGCAACTTTGGCAGATGCTAACGCAGCAACAAATCCTTTACCAACAACCTATACTGCAGCACCTGGAACTACCATCTATGTAAGAATAAAAAGCCATACTAGTGCATGCTATGTTACTAGATCATTCCAATTACTAGTATCCGCGCCACCTGTGGCGAATCAAGCACCTAACTTTGTTAAATGTTCGACATCAAATTTTATTAATGCCGGATTTGATTTAAGTCAACAAAATGCAGTCGTACTTGGAACGCAGTCTTCGTCGGAATATACGATTTCTTACTACACTTCGCAAGCAAACGCCAACAGTGGAACAAATCCAATTCCTAATAATTTTATTTTTGCAACAAACAATACCCAAATCTATGTACGTGTGCAAAGTGCAACAGATAGTTTATGCTATAGCACTTCAAATTTTACATTATTAGTTAATGCGCTACCTCCAGTAGATGTGCTTCAGCCTGTTTTTGTGTGCGAATATTACACGTTGCTACCACTAACTAATGGTAATTACTTTACTGAGGCTAATGGTAATGGTACTGCATTGTTTGCTGGTGATACTATTTCAACTACGTCTACCATTCATATTTTTAATCAATCAAATGGACCTACTGGATGTTCCAATAGCAGCACATTTACAGTTACAATTCTTGATGCCGAAACGTTAGTTCCCGACAGTGCAGGTTATTGCGGCAGCTACTCACTTCAAAGTCCTGCAGTTGGTAATTTCTTTACTGGTCATAGCGGAACAGGAACTTTGGTACCAAACGGAACAGTCTTAACTGAAACGCAAACCATAAATTTCTACTATCAATCGCCAGAGCCACCGTTTTGTATCATTGATGAAGATTTTACAATTACGATTTTTCCAACGATTAGTTTACCAGCTTTTAGTAATGTTTTTGATTGTGCAGCTTATACGTTGCCAGCCTTGAGCATCGGAAACTATTTCACTGAAGCCGGTGGCGCGGGCACACCTATGACAGCAGGAACTACATTGACTGCTTCACAAACAGTTTATGTGCATGCTGCTACTCCAGAAGATTGTACCGCGGACACTTCCTTTGAAGTTGTTATCGGATTAGAAATTCCAACTGACATTTCACAATGCGGACCATATACTTTACCTACTTTAATGGTCGGAAAATACTTTACAGGCCCACACGGCTCAGGTCAAGAAATTCCCAGTGGCACCATTATCAATGTAACGCAAACAATATACGTCTATGTTCCAACCAATAGTGGCAGCAACTGTACAGACAATGTACATTTTACCGTAGCGATTGCGCAACCGATAATTGATGTACTAACAGATGTTACTGCATGTGAAAGCTACACATTGCCTGTTTTAACTAGCGGGGAATATTATACTGGAACTAATGCCACGGGTACTCATTTGGTAGCGGGAAATGTAATTACCTCAACGCAAAGAATTTACATATTCAAACAATCTGATTCAAGTGCATCCTGCAACAATGAATCTAGTTTTGTAGTAAACATCAGCGCTAAACCAGTAATTGACTCGAGATCTGATATCGATATTTGCGACTCGTATGTTTTGACAGATTTAGCGGTTGGAAATTATTTTACTGGTCCAAATGGCACTGGAATACAATTATCTGGCGGCACACTTATAACAACAACTCAAACCATTTATATCTATGCCATTTCAAATGTAGCTCCGTTTTGTACTAACGAAAACAGCTTCACTATTACCGTATTTTCAATTGAAGCTGATGCTCCAGCAAATGTAGTAGCGTGTGACAGTTATACGTTGCCTGCATTACAACACGGAAATTACTTCAAATTGCCTGGAGGTCCAAGCAGCGGAGAAGGAAATCTATTGGTTGCTGGTGATGTCATCACTACTTCACAAACAATCTATGTGTATAGAGAATCAGGAGAAAGAATAAACTGTACTGACGAAAACAGCTTCACAGTAACAATTAATGTGACTCCTGTAATTGCTCCATTTGCACACGTAAATGCTACTAATTCATATACATTGCCACCGCTAGCATTAGGAAACTATTATACGGGACCAAACAAAACTGGAACGATGTTAAACGCTGGTGACACCATTAACAGTGATCAAACAATCTACGTTTACGCTGAAACAGGCACAACGCCAAATTGCAGTGATGAGAAAAGTTTTTCTACAACAATCTTTAATGTTGATGAAATTGCAAACGTTACTACATGTGAAAGTTTTACACTTCCAGCCCTGACTATTGGAAAATACTATACAGGAGCACTAGGAACAGGAACGCAATTGATTCCAGGACAAGCTATAACGAGCTCTCAAACAGTTTACATATACGGAATTGCTCCTTTTGATTCGATAAGTTATGACGAATCTTCGTTTGAAGTAACTATTGTGGATGCTCCAGTAGTACATTCAGTACCAAGCAGTATGCTGACCACTTGTGATACGGATGTTACTAATGATGGAGTAACGACTTTCAATTTGACAACTTTGGATTCAACCATTTTAGGCAATCAAACGGGAAGTGAATTCACAGCTACTTACTACGGATCATTTGATGATGCTGTGGCGAATACCAATGCTATTACTAGTACAAATTTGAATACAATTTTTGTTCGTGTTTCAAATACACTTACCACCAATTGTTTTGATATTAAGACTTTTCAAATTCATGTCAATAAACTTCCAGAACCAAAACCACAAGGTGGAACTATGTGTTACGACACTGAAAATCAAGTACTTTTAAATCCTTACACGATTTCTAGTGGTCTGAGCGCAACCAATTACACCTTCCAATGGGTTAATGAAGAGGGTGTCGTTGTTGGAAGCGGAAGTTCTTACAGCGCTATTTTACCAGGTGTTTATTCGGTTGTTGCTACAAACATCACGACTGGTTGTTCATCAGAACCGACTCCAGCTACTGTGATATCTTCAGAACCAGCCATAGTGAGCTACGCCATAACTGAGAATTTTGATGAGAATCAAATCATTACCATACAAGCTACTGGCGTTGGAGGAGATTACGAATATCAATTAGATGCGGGTCCTTTTCAAGATAGTCCATCATTTGAAAATGTTCCTTCTGGAGTACATACTATTACAGTGAGAGACAAAAATGGCTGCGGAAATTCTACGACGCAAGCATTAGTAGTGAATTATCCTAAGTTCTTCACACCAAACGGAGATGGCTATAATGACACTTGGAACATCACAGCATTAAAAGATCAAGCAAAATCAATTATCTATATCTATGATCGCTACGGAAAACTAATCACACAACTTAAGCCAAACAGCAGTGGTTGGGATGGAACTTTTAGCGGACAAACATTGCCTTCAGACGATTATTGGTTTACGGTCACTTACGAAGAAGATCAAGTGGAGAAAGAATTCAAATCGCACTTTGCTATGAAAAGATAGCAAACAATCCGAAACTATTTTAAAGTTGGTTGTAACAAAAAGTACAAAACAAAGTCTACTTAGTACAGCAATCAAAAAATAGAATTCGTTAATAATTTAATAATTGGGTTTTATATAAATTGAGTTGTAGTTAGAGAGAAAAAATCAGAGTGTGGACTCTGTTTTTTTTTGTTTCTATATTTCAAATGCTACCATTTGATGATGGCGCTTGCCCACGTAAAACCACTTCCAAAAGCAGCTAATACAACGACGTCTCCCGTTTTTATTTTGCCTAATTCCCATGCTTCAGTTAAAGCAATTGGTATCGAGGCCGCAGTCGTATTTCCGTATTTTTGAATATTATTAAACACTTGATCATCAGACAATCCAAACTTTTTTTGAATGAATTGCGAAATACGCAAATTTGCTTGATGTGGAATCAACATATCAATATCACTTACTTGCAAATTGTTTGCGGATAGCCCTTCGTGTATCACTTCGCTAAATCTGACGACAGCATTTTTGAAAACAAACTGTCCATTCATATAAGGAAAGTAACTTTCGTCATTGGGATCATTATCTGCTAGAATATCAGTGACCCAACGTCCTCCCATTCCTGGTGCCAATACAGATAGCTCTTTCGCGTGCTCGCCTTCGGAATGCAGATGTGTGGACAATACGCCTTTACTGGTGTCTTCTTCTCGTGAGATAACAGCCGCGCCAGCACCATCTCCAAAAATTACCGAAACACTTCGACCTCGTGTGGTCATGTCTAAACCAATTGATTGTAGTTCTGATCCAACAATCAGAATATTGCGATACATTCCAGTTTTAATATATTGATCGGCAATAGACAAGGCATAAACAAATCCAGAACATTGATTTCTAATATCTAAGGCTCCGACGGTTCGCAATCCCAATTCTTGTTGCAAAGTAACGCCAGGTCCGGGGAAATAATAGTCGGGTGAAATGGTTGCAAAAACTATAAAATCGATATCTTCTTTTGCTACTCCAGATCGTTCTATTGCAATTTGAGCCGCTTTGACTCCCATGGTAGTTGTAGTTTCTCCGCTACCTTTCACCACATGCCTGCGTTCCTTGATACCTGTTCTTTCTTGAATCCATTCGTCATTGGTATCAATAATTTTGGAAAGATCGTCATTGGTGACAATATTTTCAGGAACAAAGTAACCCAGTCCAGAGATTTTAGAATGAAACATTTTATATCGATTTAGTAAAAATAGAAGTCAAATTTAAACAATTGTCAATACCGCAATGGCAAAATTGACAATAATTTATATTGACGCAATTTTGATGTGAGAAAAATCAGAAGTGATTACTTCATAAACTTGACAGATTGTCTGCCAGTGTCATTGTGAAGATTGAGCAAATACGCACCCGAAGCATATGGAAAATCAAATGAATAATTTTTGATCCCCGCTTTTTCGACAGTATCTACTTTGAGCGATTTTATGAATTTACCTGTCGCGTCATAAATTTCTAAAACGATATGATCATTACTTGTAAATTCAATTGCAATATTCAATTTGTCTTTGACCGGATTAGGCAAAATCTTGACATGCAACGGAACCCGCGTCGATTCCGTAAAGCTCGTGTTTGACAAACTGCTTTCGCTGAATTTATATACTGTCGCACCAGAGGCATATGCCAAATTATTCGACAGAAAGAATATTCGATTCACATTACCACCAACGCCGGCATCGGTCCACGTTTCTCCTCCATCTTGTGTTTCCATAAATGGAAAATTAGTACCTATTGTCGAAGTGTATCCGCCCATCCAACCATGTGTTTCCGTTAAGAATCCAACCGCTTGAACACTAGTATATGGCACTTCTTTGGTAATCCAATTGGCTCCAGCATCTAGCGAACGAATCATCCTTCCATTGTTGGGTGCGTTGGCTTCTACTGAACCAAAAATAACATTCGAATTTGAAGCAAGAATTTGTAGTTTCCAAACATATTCACCTGCAATATTTGAGCTGAATATTTTGGTCCAATTTTCTCCTCCATCTATAGTTTTAAGTACAACACCGCCGGTACTATCTGCTCCTGAAGCATATCCAATATTTTCATCCAAAAACTGAATTTCAACTAGTGCGGTTGCGTAGGCACTCATATCTTTGGAAGTCCAAGTGGCACCACTATCAGTCGACTTAATGATGAAAGCTGGCGAAAAATAGGCGCCACATCCGTAAATTGTTGAGGATCCAACGGCATCAAGTCCACAAATAGCCCCTGGATTATTTGGAAGATTTGTAACGGGCAACCAATTGGCACCTCCGTCATTTGTTTTCAGAAAAAGATTGTTTAGTGTTCCTAAGAACCCCATATTTTCGTCTAAAAACTCAATATTTCTAAAGTAATAATTTCCTCCTAACGACTGTTCTGTTACTTGCGTTGTCCACGTAGCACCGCCATCTGTTGTTTTATAGACCGCGGCATAAGCGCCATTCGCAGCCCAGCCAACATTCTCATTGATGAAAAATATGTCATCAAACCGTTGATTATCAATATTGGTGATTGATGAAGCCAAAGGGCGCCATTGCAATTGTGCTTGCAACATAACCGAAATCAAAAGAACAGGAAAGAGAAATTTTTTCATACTGTAAATTACTTTGCTACAAATTTAGAGAAACAATTCATTCTTAAATTAAATACGATCGACAATTTCTAATTTTCTATAGCTAAATAAACTTCACTGGAGATTGGGAGCTCCACTTTGCTTTCAAAGAAAATTATTTGATATAGAAATGTCGATGCAATCAAGAAACCGTTCCCTTTGAAATAGGACTGCACCACCGTCACTTTCATTCTTGAATGCGCAACTATTTTGAACTGATAAGGAAAAAGGAACAATTGTCTTTCCTTACCTTCAATTCCAATTGCGGCACTTGATAAAACATTTACATCATCAAAAAGTGACCCAATATAATAGTCGGAGCGCTCTTGATAAACATTTTTTGTAACACCATTTGCAACCACTTTTCCATCTCTAAGTACAAGTGTTTCATCACTAAATGACAGTATATCTTTGCTATCATGAGTAGCGACGATACATGTGATTTCTTTTTGTTTTAGATATTGAAATACTTTTCTTCTCAGGCTATTTTTTCGAAAAGTGTCAATATGACTAAAGGGTTCATCAAATAAAATAAGTTCCGGTTCTAAAGCCAAGACTCTCGCAATCGCAACGCGCTGCATTTGACCACCACTTAAGAACTGCGCTTTGACATCTGCAAATTCAGTCATATCCACCAAGTCAAGCAACTCGGTAATTCTTGCTTTCTTCGCCTTCATGTTCACATTTGAAAGGTACTTCCCTACATTTTCAGCAACTGTTATATAAGGCATTAAATCAAAATCTTGTGCCAAATACTTCATCTTCTCCATGCCCGGTATCAAATGAAACTTTGGCCCTAAAACTTTGGTTTCATTCCAAAAAATCTGACCTTCATCTAGATCATATAAGCCGTATACTAATTGCAGTAGCGTACTTTTGCCGCAACCACTTTCTCCAATAACGGCAAGACATTTTCCTTTCTCCAAGGCAAGTGAGACCTCGTGAATTATCCTTTTATCGGTATAGGAAAATGAAATGTTTTTTACACTTAACATAAGCTCGTTTGAAGTACAAAAATCATCAAACTAACTTGAACTAAAAAATAAATGTAAAAATCAGCGCAAATAAGTACTGTTTTTGATCAAAAAGAGTTGATTTTACTACCTAAAATGCTTTTTTTAGAAAATTAATTTACACTTGCTGTACCCTTAATTTACAAAGTAACCTGAAATATGAAGTTGAAAATATACTTTGTTATAGTTTTATGCTTAATAATACAATTTGCTGACGCTCAAATTGGTATAGGGACGACGACTCCTCGAGCCACTCTTGACATTCTTTCCTCAAACCAAGCGGCACCTGCAAACATTGATGGAATCTTGATTCCACGAGTCGATACCTTTCCAGCCACTAATCCAACTGCGGCTCAAAATGGAATGTTGGTTTTTTTAACCACCGTCTCGGGAGCGAATCAACCTGGATTTTATTATTGGAATAATGCTTCAAGTGCTTGGGTTGGTATTAATTCTACTGTAAGCTCGGATGCCGATTGGTATAAAGTTGGAACAACGACAGCGCCCACTTTAATTTCGGACAATATGTTTCATACGGGAAATGTTGCCATTGGAAAAAACACGGCGAATTACCCTCTCGAAGTCACCTCTCCAAATAAAGAAATTGGCATCAATACCAATTTTACAAATAATACCACCAATGCGATTTCAAATATTGGAATTAATAACCAAATAAGTGGTAGTTCGACCGATGTCACTTATGGTCTCATTAACGACATGTCCGGATCAGGTGCTTCGGGCGCACAATTCGGAACTGCCAATTCAATCAGCAATTCCGGGAACAGCAACCATCACGGCACGTATAATGGTTTGTCTGGATCTGGATCTGGTAGCCATTATGCAATATACAATGATTTAACAGGTTCAGGAACAGGAACACAATATGGTTCCAGCACCAATATTTCCAATTCGAACAATGCCGTACATTACGGTAGCAATAATAATCTTTCAGGTTCCGGATCTGGTTTTCATTATGGCGTTTTTACCGACTTATCAGGAACGGGAACGGGAGAGCAATACGGCGGCTATATGAGCGTAACCAACACTGGTAACGCTACGCATTATGGGAGTTATTTTGATTTACTAGGGACTGGAAACGGAAATCAGTTTGGTGTGAGTAGCAATATCGTTAATTCTGGCACTGGAGTTCATTACGGCAATGCGACGAATCTTGCGGGTTCAGGAACTGGAATCCAGTACGGAACTGCCAACACCATTTCAAACACAGGAAGTGGCATTCACTTTGGCAGCTTTAATATACTTAGTGGGACTGGAACCGGATTGCAATACGGAACTTACAATTCCATTACTAACTCCGCGAATGTGACGCATTATGGTACATTCAACACACTAGATGGCGCAGGAACGGGGTTAAAATACGGCAATTACAACTACATTAATCCAGCAGCTGGTGGAACCCATTATGGCATTTATTCGGAAGTATTGAAAGCTGGATCCAATTATGCTGGTTACTTTTTAGGGAATGTTTCCATTGGAACTACTACCTTAAATAATTACTTAATGCCAGCCTCTCGCGGTAGCAATGGGCAATTTATGCAAACTGATGGATCGGGAAATGTGTCATGGCAAAGTCTCAACGGATCTGCATGGCAAACGTCTGGTAATAGTGGAACTGCTCCAACTACAAATTTTATCGGAACCACTGATAATCAAGACATTGTTTTTAAGAGAAACGGAGTTCGAGCAGGGTATATTGGAGACCCAACCTACGACGGAAGCTTTAATTATACCAATGGAAATACCGTTTTTGGAGCCAATTCCCTTTTGAATCCCACTATAATCTTTGCCTCTCAATTCGGTGTTAGAAATTCCGCATTTGGCGCCAATGTTTTGACCTCAAATACCACAGGACAACGCAATACTGGAATGGGCGATTTTGCATTGTTTTCAAATACGACCGGATCAGAAAATACGGCAATTGGTTCTGGATCAATGTTTTCTAATACTACTTCAAGTTTTAATGTTGCAATTGGAAGACAAGCGATGACCAGCTATAACGCGCCTTTCTTGGCAAGTTCAGGAAATACAGCTATAGGATTTGCGGCGTTGCGAAATTCAATAACAGGAACAAATAACGTAGCTGTGGGCTACGATGCACTTCGAAATATTACAGGCAATGGCAATGTTGGTATTGGTTTTCAAGCAGGTCGAACCGAAACAAGCAGTAATAAATTATATATCGAAAACTCTAGTGCAGACGCTAATGGAGCTTTGATTTATGGAGAATTTGACAATAATATTGTCCGCGTTAATGGTGAAATTCAGATAGGCAATCCAACGGTTACTGGTTTTGCATTTCCGACCTCTCGAGGCACCAATCTGCAAGTCCTTCAAACCAACGGATCTGGTGCGACTTCATGGGTAAATACATCTAGTTTAGCTATTACTGAAACAGATCCGCAAGTTTCTGCCGCAACAAATAACACCATTCCCAAATGGAACGGAACCACTTTAGTGGACGGAGTTGCGATTGATGATGGTACCAATCTCGGAATTGGAACCACACCAACCGCTGGAAAGAAATTGGAAGTGAATGGGAAAACCAAAACAGCCAATTTTCAAATGACTACTGGCGCTACCGCCAACGCGGTTATGCAAAGTGATGCAAGTGGAAATGCATCTTGGGTCACTCCTACTTCCTTGTCGGTAGTTAGAACAAACCTAAGTGCGAATCAAGCATTGGCAACTACTGGTTGGCAAATCATTAATTTTAATACTGTTGCATTCGATATCAATAATGAATTCAACACTGGTACGAATCGTTTCGTTGCCACAAAAGCTGGCTACTATGAAGTAAATGCTGGCTACCACACTGACAATCAAAGCAACACACAATTCTACTCCATTGGGGTTTATAAAAACGGATCTTTATACCAACAAACTTCTGGTAATCATTCCAATTTGGGAGTAGTGGCAAGAAATATTACTTGCAAAGTCTATTTGGCAATTGGTGAGTATGTTGAGATTTTTGCGGAGAATTATCAATCCAGCGTTGCAATTGATTCCTATTCAGGGAAGACTTTTTTTGAAGTTACTGAAATTAGGTAGACTCGTCTTCTGCAGTTCATTTAAATGGACTTGAAATCTACAATTGAAAAATTCACTACTTGCGGATTCAAAAAATTATTCTATACTTCAAGCAATTGTTAACGATAGTGATTATACGCTTATAAATTTTCAGTTTTTATACGATTTTGACAATGGTAGGAAAAATAAGTTACCAGAAACGTAAATACACATTTACTATTTTAGTCTTTTCTGACCGATAATTCGATAAAAATGTAGGGGTATTATTATAAATTGTATAAATTCCTACCATTACATTACTACAACATTTTGAAAAAAAAGCACCGTATTTACTCATTATATCGAAAACGATGTAGTTATCATTGTTCTCAAAACGCTTGTGAAATGGATGTTCATCGCACCTTGCGCCTTAAAATACATTTGGTATAGTTTTTTTGCCTTTTAGTTAAAAGAGTTCGTGCGATTCATATGTTTAAATTTGAGATTCAACAAAAACATTTTAAACTCATGAAAAAAATTCTATTATTACTCTTCCTGATGTGCAGTGCATTAGGATTTTCACAACCCGGTGCAGGGCCAACTGCTCCTCCTGCGAGAAATAGCTGGGATGTGCTTTCAATCTTTAGCGATTCCTATACTCCACAACCTGGAACAAGGACATACAATCCTGGTTGGGGACAAGCTGGGTCTGCAAGCGTCGTTTCCATCGCTGGTAACAATGCTTGGAGCGCCACAAATCTTAATTATCAAGGTTTAGATTTTGGAGGTAACATCAATGCTACCGCAATGTCTACATTCCACGTTGATGTTTGGACCGCAAACGAAACTTCACTTCAGTTTTTTCAAATAAACAATGGTGGTGGAGAAAGATCGTACACACTGACTCCATTGGTGCAAAATTCATGGAACAGCTATGATATTCCTATCACAGCTTGGACAAACCAAACAGGTTTTGCTGTTAATGCCTTATTCCAATTTAAAATAGTTGGTTCAGGTGGAAAAACAGTCTACTTAGATAATATGTACTTCTACAGAAGCGCAACCACGCAACCACCAACTTATGGTGCATTCACGGTTGCTGCTCAATTAGCTGGAGCTGCTCCTTTTTCATTGACTGCCCCTACTTCTAATAATACAAGTCCATTTACATACTCTAGTAGCAATACTGCAGTAGCAACCATCAGCGGAAGCACTGTTACTATTGTTGGCGTTGGAACATCAACTATCACTGCTAGTCAAGTAGCAGATGGTACTTATAGTGCAGGTAGTACTACGGCTACATTAACAGTAACGCCACCAGCTGCGCCAACACCTCCTGCACGTAATTCTTGGGATAGGATTTCTTTCTATAGTGATTCCTATGCTAATTCCTCTACACCAACCTGGGGCGGCTCATCGAACTCTGACGTGTCTATCGGTGGAAATGCCACAAGGTCATTCAGTAGTGGTTATACGAACGGACAAATTGCTTTCGCGGCAACGAATCTATCCGCAATGACTCATGTTCACGTTGATGTTTATTCTTTAAATTTAACACCTATGTGGTTTTATGTAGGCAGTAAAAGACTTACGTTTGATACGCCAATAAATGGCTGGACGTCATTAGACATTCCTTTATCAAGTTTCACTTCTAGTCCTACAGGAGCTGCTATAGATTTAAGTAGTATTAATCTTTTCAAAACTGAAAATCCTAATGGAGCCGTTGCTCCTCCTAGAATTATTTATGTAGATAACATCTATTTTTACAGAGCAGCAACCGATGCGCCTCCAACACTTGGCGCGTTAACAGTACCAAGTCCAAAAACAGTTGGCGATGCTGCATTTACATTAACTAATCCAAGCTCTAACAGTTCAGGTGCCTGGACATACTCAAGTAGCCCAGCGGGTGTAGTAACTTTCAGTGGAAATACAGCAACCATCGTTGGTGGCGGAACCACTACCATTACTGCAACTCAGGCAGCTGTTCCTGGTGTTTTTGGCGCAGGAACTGCTTCTGCTTCATTAGTGGTAAATTATCCTGCACCCGGAGCTTCTCCAATTCCTCCTGTAAGAGATGCTGCTTCAGTGGTTTCTTTGTATACAGGCACCCCTACAACCTATGCTAATGTTAGGACTGCCGTTCAGGCCAGTTGGTCGACCGGATCTACAAACTCTAATTTTAGTTACTCCAATGGTACAAATACGTGCATACAAGTAAACAACTTGGGTTACTTTGGTTTAGTAGGTAATACTAATTTTAGTGTAGTGGGAATGACGCAACTGCATGTTGACATTTATGTGAACTCACCAATGACTACGATGATATTGAATCTGTTGGCTCCTTCTGACCGAAATTATTCAATTGGTCCTCTTGCAACAGGTTGGAATTCTTTTGATATTCCACTTACAAACTATCCTGGTGCTTTGACCGATATCGCTGGAATAAAATTTGAACAAAGTGGAGGTACACCTCGTCAAATTTATATAGATAATGTATATTTCTACTATACTCCTACTGCTCCGGTTATCTCTAATTTCTCTTCGGTAGCGAAAGTTATGGGAGCAGCGCCATTTACTTTGAATGGCACTTCTACGAGTCCAGCTGCTATTACTTATACAAGCAGTAATCCTGCTGTAGCAACCATCAGTGGCAATACCGTTACTGTCGTAGGTGTAGGTACTTCAACGCTCACAGCTTCGCAAGTTGCTACCGGATCGTTTGCTGCGGGTTCTGCGACAGCTACCTTAACGGTAACGGGTTCAACTACTCCTCTTGCTGGACCTACAGCACCTCCAACAAGAAATTCTTGGGATGCATTTTCAGTATTTAGTGATGCTGCTTATACCGTAGTTCCTGGTACTAGAAATTACAATCCAGGTTGGGGACAAGCAGGTACTGGGACAGTTACAACAGCTGGGACAGATAATGTTTGGCGTGCTTCCAACTTAAATTATCAAGGAATTGTTTTCGGAAGCAATGTTGATGTTTCTGCCATGACGTACTTTCACGTTGATGTATGGACATTTGACGAAACTTCATTACAGTTCTTCCAAATTAGCAATACAACAGGCGAAAGATCAGTGGCGCTAGCTGCTCCTTATGGTGCATTAACGCAAGGACAATGGGTTAGCTATGACATTCCTTTGACTGCATGGACAGACCAAAGCGGTTTTACAACTAATGCTTTGAAAGAATTTAAAATTGTTGGTTCTGGTGGAAAAACAGTTTACATGGATAACATGTACTTCTACAGACCAGCTACTACCCAACCTCCGACTTTAAGTGCATTCACAGTTTCTGCTCAGCTTGTAGGAGCGGCACCGTTTACATTGACTGCTCCGACTTCTAATAGTGCGGGAGCCTTTACATACACTAGTAGTAATACGAATGTAGCTACTGTCAGTGGAGATACAGTTACTATTGTTGGAGCTGGTACTTCTACAATTACAGCTAATCAGGCTGCCAACGGAAGTTATGGTACAGGAAGCATAACAGCTACTTTGTCAGTAACACCTCCTGCAGCGCCAACGCCACCGGCAAGAAATACGTGGGATCGTATCTCTTTTTATAGCGATGCTTATGCCAATCAATCCACTCCAACATGGGGAGGTCAAACAGCGGATGTTAGTATTGCAGGTAATACAACGAGATTGTTTACAAATTTCCTATTTGGACAAGTGGCATTTGCAAATACAGATGTTTCTGCTATGACATGGGTACACGTTGACGTATTTTCATTAGATCAAACACCATTGTGGTTCTGGTTAGGAAGTCAAAGAGTGATACTTCCAACTCCTATTAACGGATGGACAAGTCTTGACATTCCTTTGTCAACCTATTCAGGACTTGGAGTAAATTTGGCTGCAGTTAACATTTTCAAAATTGAAAATCCTAATGGAGCTGGTGGTCTTAGAAATGCCTATGTAGATAACATCTATTTCTATAGAGATGCTACGCTTCCTCCTGCTACTGTTGGTACGTTTACTGTACCTGCAAAAGTTTTAGGTGATGCACCATTCCAGTTGACTCCTCCAACATCAAACAATGCAAGTCCGTTTACTTATACTAGTAGTAACACAAGTGTTGCCACAATCTCTGGCGATACCGTAACAGTAGTAGGTGGCGGAACAGCTGTAATTACAGCTTCGCAAGTTGCAGACGGAACTTATGGTCCAACAAGCAGTGCGGCTAACTTGGTTGTAACTTATCCTGCTCCTGGTGCATCTCCTATTCCACCAGTTAGAGATCCATCGAAAGTTATTTCGATGTATACTGGAACTCCATCTGTCTATGCTAATCAACCTTTATATACAACGGTTAGAGCTACTTGGACTGCAGGAACGACTGCTGATTTCAATTTTGTAAATGGAGACAATACTTGTATTCAAGTAAATAACTTAGGTTTTATTGGTTTGGTAGATCAAACGGAAAGACGTTTAGATGTAACAGCGATGACAAATCTGCATTTAGATGTGTATCTTAATACGCCATTGTCTAACTTATTTGTATTCCTTTTAGCTCCTGGTGACAGAAATTACTCAACAGGTCCGTTAGTTGCTGGTTGGAATTCATTGAGCATTCCATTGAGCGCTTATCCTGGTGCTTTGAATAATATTTATGGACTAAAAATTGAGCAAAATGTTGCGTCAAGTACTACTCAAATCTATTTAGATAACATCTATTTTAGTGATGATCGTACAACTTTCTATCAAGATAGCGACGGCGATGGTTATGGTAACTTACTAGTAACAACTTTAGCTACAACCCAACCTGTTGGATATGTAAGCAATAGCGATGACTGTGATGATACAAACGCATTGTTAAATCCAACAAATCCATGTCCTCCACCAGTTTCAATTGTTAACTTGAGATTCTTTGTTGAAGGTTATTATGCTGGTAGCTCATCAATGAATTCGGTTAAATTTAATCAAGACGGGGTTTCTTCTCCAACAGATGTTGAAGACATCACTGTAGAATTGCATAATGCGTCTGCTCCTTATGAAACGCTTTACTCAGCTGCTGCTACACTGCAATCAGACGGTATACTTTCTGCCACTTTTAGTGGATCAGCCTCTGGATCATTTTATGTTGCTATAAAAGGTGTGAATATGATTGAAACATGGACTGCTACGCCACAAACAGTTGGTTCTAGCCCATTGAGTTATGACTTCTCAAGTTCAGCTTCACAAGCATATGAAGATAATATGAGAGAAATTGAGCCAGGTGTATTTGCAATATATCAAGGTGATATCAACCAAGATGGTGCTATGGATAATTCTGATTTTGATCAGTTGTTCCCAGATATCGATAATTCAAACTTTGGAGTACAAGCAACTGACTTGAACGGAGATGGTGCTGTAGATAATTCAGATTTGGATAACATTTTTAGTAATGTTGATAATTCAATTTACGCACATCGCCCATTTTAATTAATAACCAATGAATTTTAAACACATGAAAATAACTATTAACATGATGAGCAAGAAGTTTCTCTTCTTTTGCTTACTGTTGCTCTCCCTAACTGGGAATGCACAAACGCTATTTTTAGCGAATCAATCATCAACATCTACAACCTTTGATGTAGATTTGATGCTAACCATTCCTGCAGGA
>CANHEA010000043.1 GCA_947459635.1 Flavobacteriaceae bacterium
CGAGTTCAATAATTCTTTCGTTCAAATTGAAGTAGTATTAAATTAAAAAATAATAAGTATAATTAGTAGCTTTGCATTCAAATTTAGTGAGTTTTTAGTTCGGTTTTCTTTTTATTTATAAACAATTTTATGTCAATAATTACACTTACGACGGATTACGGCTTAAAAGATCATTTTGTAGGTGCATTAAAAGGAAAAATAGTTTCAGAGTTTGCCGACGCCACTATCATCGATATTTCGCACGATATCGACCCATTCAATACTTCAGAAGCGAGTTACATTATTGGTGCGGCTTACGCGCACTTCCCCAAAGGAACGGTACATTTGATTGGTGTCGATGCCGAATTCAATAAAGAAAACCAACACGTTGCCATGCAATGGAATGACCATTACTTTATTGCCGCCGACAACGGTATTTTGTCGATGCTTTTGCAACATCAAGTTCCTCAAAAACTAGTCAATATTACCATTCATGATCGCTTGCACACTGACGCAACTGATTTGGATGTTTTCGTTACCGTTGCCTGCCACTTGGCAAAAGGTGGACTTTTAAACGTCATTGGAAAAGATATCAAAACGCTTAAGCAAGTAACAGAATTACAACCTACCGTCGCCGATGATAAAAGTGCCATCAAAGGTAACGTCATTTATATCGACCATTTTGGAAATGTAGTCACCAATATTACCAAGAAGCTTTTCTTAGAAATTGCAAAAGGACGACCCTACGAAATTCCGCTGGTGCAAGGTAAAACACAAAAAAAGTCCAATCCAATTAAGAATATTTGGGCGAAATATTCCGATATTTCAAAAAGCACCAATTATGCTTTGAAAAATTATGAAGGCGACAAACTGGCCATTTTTAATGAAGCGGGCTTTCTAGAAATCGCCATTTTTAGAAGTAATCCGATGAGTGTCGGAAGTGCTTCTAGCCTTTTAGGATTGGGATATCGAGACAGCATTACCATTCATTTCTTATAATATTCGAAAATCCTAAATCGCAAATCCTAAATCGTAAATCCTAAATCTAAATTAGTAAATCGTAAATCTAAATTCGCAAATCCTAAATCAATTATGTTTGTACGCATTGTAAAAATGAGCTTCCATCAAGAAAATATTCCAGCGTTTTTGGAAAACTTCGAAATCATGAAAACTAAAATACGAAATGCCGAAGGAAATCGTTTCTTAGAATTATATCAAGACAAAAATGATCCTTGTATCTTCTTTACTTACAGCTACTGGGAAACCGAAGATGATCTTGAAAATTATAGACGTTCAGAGTTGTTTTATGAGGTATGGACGTTTACCAAAAAACTCTTCAATGCCAAGCCAGAAGCATGGAGCGTCGATAAATTGGTGAGTTTGAAATAGCTATTGATGACCTTGTTAATTATTGCAATAATTGCGTGATATGATAAAATTTCTTTCGTTTTTAGCTTTTGAATTTTTATTTGTTTTTCTATTGGCGTATTGGAATAGAAAATACTACAACAATCGACTTAATAATTTTGCAATTGCATTTTTTTCAACGCTCTTTTTTTATGTTTCCATTATCGGTATGGTAATTATCATAAAATTTCTAACAAAAAGAGAATTGGATTCTTTCGATTTAGATGGAAACGGCTTCATAGATAACGAAGAAATTACGCCCGCATCAAGACAAGCAGTTGAAAAAGCAAGTCACGATACTGGACTTTCAATGGCGCCTTTCATAGGAATCATTTACAGTATTATTTATTTTATACTTATAATCATACCTTTGGCAATCTTTAACCGAAGAAAAGCCAAGAATTAATATTCGTAACCATATTAAAACCAAGTTATTAAAAGAATAAACAACAAATGAAAGCCATCCTTCTAAAAGAAATAAAGTCTTTTTTCGGCGCACCCATCGGCTACTTAGTCATCGCTGTATTTTTGATTGTCTGCAGTTTGTATCTGTGGGTTTTCGAAGGAGACTACAATATCTTAAATAGTGGATTTGCCGATATGAATCCATTTTTTACCATCGCACCTCTCGTTTTCCTTTTTCTCATTCCCGCCGTCACCATGCGAAGCTTCTCAGATGAGAAAAAACAAGGCACCTTAGAACTTCTTTTTACGAAACCAATAAGCACTTGGCAAATTGTCAACGGAAAGTTTCTGGCGGCTGTAATTCTAATTGTACTAGCATTAGTGCCCACTATCTTGTATGTTTTTATTTTGTATAGCTACGGTGCACCGGAAGGCAACATCGATTTGGGAAGTACATTGGGTTCTTATTTTGGACTACTATTCGTTATTGCGGCCTATGCAGCGATTGGCATTTTTACCTCTACGTTATCGGAAAATCAAATCGTAGCATTTATCCTCGCAGTTTTTCTGTGTTTCTTTTTATACTTTGCCTTCGACGGATTAGCCACTTATTTCCCCAATTTTGAAAATGCGATTACTTCGTTGGGAATGAACAGCCATTTCAAAAGTATGAGCCGAGGCGTCATCGACACTAGAGACGTCATTTATTTTACGAGTATTACCAGTGCCTTTTTGTCTTTCACTGTTTACAAATTAAAATCGCTCAGAAACTAATGGTAACAGTCAATAACAAAAACATCAAAACCGTACTTTTCACTTTAGCCATTTTACTGCTGATTAATGGTATCGGAAGTCAGTTTTTCTATCGCATCGACTTAACGCAAGACCACCGCTATACCCTATCCAAAACTTCATTGGAAATACTCAAAGAAGTCAAAGAACCACTCATCATCGATGTTTTCCTGAAAGGACAATTCCCAGGTGAGTTCAAAAAACTGCAAACCGAAACACAACAAATTCTCGAGGAATTTAAGGCGTACAACAAAAATGTCACGTTTCAATTTGTCAATCCCATAGAGAACGAGGAAGAGCGCGACACCATTATCCAATCGTTTTTAGAACGTGGCTTAACGCCTGTAAACGTAACCGTTGAAGACAAAGGCAAGCAAACGCAAGAGGTCGTTTTTCCGTGGGCGATCGCAACCTATGGTGGTCGAAGTACAAAAGTGCCGTTACTCAAAAACATCATGGGCGCTTCTACCGCAGAAAAAGTGGTAAGTTCGGTGCAACATCTAGAATACGCTTTCGCCAATGCTTTCAACACGATTGCGAAAGCAAAAGAGAAAAAAGTCGCTGTAATCAAAGGAAATGGTGAATTGCATGATCTTCAAATGGCAGATTTCATCAAGCAAGTGCGTGAAAACTATTTTATCGGAACATTCACCTTAGATTCTGTCGCGAAAAAACCAAACGAAAGTCTCGCCTATCTCAAAAAATACGACCTGGCCATCATCGCAAAACCAACTGAAAAATTCACCGATGAAGAAAAACTAGTACTCGATCAGTTTGTCATGAATGGCGGCAAAACCTTGTGGCTCATCGACCAAGTAAATATTGAAATGGATAGCTTGTATAATGATTCAGGAGCGACTTTAGCTTATCCATTCGACTTAAATCTCAACGATCAGTTCTTTAAGTACGGCTTTCGAATCAATCCAACGTTGGTCAAAGATGTCATGGCAACACCAATTGCACTCGCAACCGGAGAAAAAGGAAGTGCAACACAGTATACGCAATATCCGTGGTTTTATTCGCCATTGGTGTATCCAACAAGAAAAAACCCAATCGTATCCAATGTTGACGCCCTGAAATTTGAATTTACCAATGGTATCGATGTCTTGAAGAACGACGTTAAAAAAACCGTTTTATTGCAATCCTCTCCGTATTCCAAGTTGGTCGGTGCACCGATAGATATCAATCTAAATATGGTGACTGAAAGACCTGAGCAATCCGATTTCAAAAACACCGGAAATATTCCATTAGCGCTTTTGTTAGAGGGGAAATTTACTTCAGTATATAAAAACAGAGTGTTGCCTTTTCCGGAAAAAACATTTCAATCTAATGGAAAAAATAATAAGATGATTGTCGTGTCTGATGGCGATATCATCCGAAATCAATTGGATAAAAACTACCAGCCTTTAGAATTGGGTTATGATAAATGGACGAATAAACTCTACGGCAACAAAGAATTTTTGATGAATTGCGTGAATTACCTTTTGGACGATAATGGACTTATTAACATTCGCAGCAAAGAAGTCAATTTGCCTTTGCTGGATAAAGAAAAAGTCTACCAAGATTATTCCGTGATACAATGGATAACTGTCGGACTTCCAATTGTAATTTTAGCTATATTTGGCTTCCTTTTCACTTATTTGAGAAAAAGAAAATACGGTGCCTAATGTTAATAAATTTCTTTTTGATATTTCGCAGTTTAGGATATATTTGTAAAACGTAGGCCATTCCGCAATTGGAATCGTAGACAATCAAAAAAAAGCAATAGAAAATGAAATTTATAGTATCGAGTTCGTACTTATTAAAGCAATTACAAGTGCTGGGAAGTGTTATCAATAGTAGCAACACCTTGCCTATTTTGGATAATTTCTTATTTGAGTTGGATAACAAAACGTTGACAGTTTCCTCTTCAGATTTAGAAACTACCATGTCAGCCACTTTAGAAATCGATTCTACTAGCAAAGGAAGTGTTGCTGTTCCAGCGAAATTATTGTTGGAAATCCTTAAAACATTCCCAGAACAACCTTTGACTTTTACCGTTGAAGAAAATAGCACGATTGAAATTAGTTCTAACTCTGGGAAATATGCCTTGGCATACGCTCCAGGAGAAGAATTTCCTAAATCAGTCAATTTAGACAATCCTTCAACGACTTTAGTTCCAGCAGAAGTATTGGCAACCGCGATTAGCAAAACCATTTTTGCTGCAGGAAATGATGATTTACGCCCTGTAATGTCAGGTGTGTTTTTCCAATTTTCACCAGAAGGTTTAACTTTTGTAGCTACGGATGCACATAAATTGGTGAAGTACGCTCGGACAGATGTAAAAGCATCTCAAGTAGCAGATTTCATCATGCCTAAAAAGCCACTTACTATTTTGAAAAGTATTTTGGGTGCTTCTGATGCTGAAATTAAGATTGAATACAACGATTCTAATGCTACTTTTTCTTTCGACAACTATATTTTGATGTGTCGCTTAATTGATGGAAAATATCCAAACTACGAAGCGGTTATTCCAAAAGAAAATCCAAATAAGTTAATGATCGATCGCACGCAATTCTTAAATTCGGTAAGACGTGTTGCGATTTTCTCTAACAAAACGACGCACCAAATCAGATTAAAAATCGCAGGAGCAGAATTGAACATTTCTGCGGAAGATATCGATTATTCTAATAAAGCAGAAGAGCGTTTGACTTGCGATTATCAAGGTGACGATATGCAAATTGGATTCAATTCACGTTTCCTTTCAGAAATGCTGACCAACTTGCAATCAGACATGATTGTTTTAGAAATGTCATTACCAAACCGCGCTGGAATTCTTACGCCTGCCGACGGATTAGACGAAGGCGAAACGGTAACAATGCTTGTGATGCCAGTAATGCTCAACAACTAACCCTAATAACCCAATTATATTTCCAAGCCGTGACATTTTAGAATGTTGCGGTTTTTTTTATGGATGAAATGCCAGAATCGGAATTTTGGTATGAAATGCCAACTTTTTAGACAAACTCACGTCAAAAATACGTTGAAAGAAATTGCGATGATGCGTGGTCATCGCCAGCATATTGATATGATATAACGGAATAAATTCTAAAATCAATCCTTCTTTATCATCGCTTTCGATGCAATGAAATGAAACATCATGATTGCCAAACATCACCTTCCAATCGTGGATAATCGCATCATCCACAGGATTTTCATTCGGTTTTACATACAAGCAATCAACGTGAGAATGAAAAGCTTTAGCAATGGTTAGGGCTTTCTTCAACACTTCGATTTCCTCCGTTTTAAACTCTGTAATGAATAGCATCTTTTTGATCGGTTGGTATTCGCAATCTTCCGGAATGGCAATAACAACTGTGTTGGCATCGTTCATTACTTTCTCCGTAGTTGAACCGAGAAAAGTCGCTGCAAGTCCAGTGGCTCCTTTCGTTCCCATAACGATATAATCCGCATTTTCTTTTTTGGTCAAATCGATGATACTGTCAATCAAATCGCCACTTTCCAATACATTATTAATTTTCACATGTCCCAAATGATGGTCTTCTGCAATTTTGTGTAATACGGGAATATGTCCTTTGTAGTTTTCAAATTGACTCAATTCTGTAACTTCATAAATCTCCGGCAAATATATCGGCACATCCATATAATTCATCGTTGGATATTGGTAAGTGTGCAAAGTTGTAATTTCAGAATGGGTATTTTTTGCCAAATGCAAAGCATATAAAAAAGCGTTCTTTGAAATTTCAGAAAAGTCTGTTGGAAAAATGATCTTTTTCATATTAATATGATTTTACGTTGGTACAATTTGTATGCTAAAGATACAATAGAATTGCCCTTAATTCCATGATAATTATCATTTTAACGCTGGTTGCAATTGGAATTGACAAGAATTCCCATCGACTTCAATTCGACTTCAAGAGTTATGAAAGACTTAAAGTCATTTTTATGTACTTTTGCAAAAAAAACACAGCATGTTACATCATGATACCATCGTTGCACTTGCTACTCCATCCGGAGCTGGAGCGATTGCTATCATAAGAATTTCCGGACCGGATTCAATTGTCATTGCGCAAGAAGTTTTCCGATCCGTACGAGGCAAAAATCTGCTACAGCAAAAATCCCATACCTTGCATTTGGGACATATCATTGATGACGCTAAGACTTTAGATGAAGTTTTAGTCTCTATTTTTAAAGGACCCAATTCCTACACCGGAGAAAATACCATCGAAATATCCTGTCATGGTTCCACATTTATACAACAACAAATCATCCAACTGTTGCTGAGAAAAGGCTGCAGAATGGCAACAGCAGGTGAATTTACGCTAAGAGCTTTCTTAAACGGCAAACTCGATTTGTCTCAAGCAGAAGCAGTTGCGGACTTAATTGCGTCGGACAACGAAGCGTCACATCAAATCGCCATGCAACAAATGCGCGGTGGATTCTCTAATGAAATTGCGCAATTAAGAAACGAATTGTTGAATTTTGCATCCTTGATTGAACTCGAATTGGATTTTGCTGAAGAAGATGTGGAGTTCGCTGACCGAACACAATTTAATGCGTTGCTGGAACGAATTGAGTTGGTTCTTAAACGCCTCATCGACTCATTTGCCATTGGAAATGTGATCAAGAACGGCATTCCAATAGCCATTGTTGGTGAACCAAATGTCGGAAAATCGACACTGCTCAATGCCTTACTGAATGAAGAACGAGCGATTGTTTCCGAAATCGCAGGGACGACGCGCGACACGATTGAAGATGAATTGGTTATTGGCGGCATCGGATTTCGATTTATAGACACCGCAGGAATTCGCGAGACCAAAGATGTGGTAGAAAGTATCGGCATTCAGCGCACTTTTGAAAAAATCGAACAAGCGCAAGTAGTGCTTTTTTTGGTTGATGGTTATAGGTTGTATGTTGAGGGTTCAATTGATTCCTTAGTACTCGAATTCGGTAAAATACGAAATCAATTTCCACTGAAACCTTTGGTGCTAGTACTTAATAAAATAGACCAATTGAATGACGAGCAATCAAAATCATTACTAGCGCAACTTACAACCTACAACCTACAACCTACAACCCTTTCCGCCAAAAACAAAATCGGCATCGAAGATCTCAAAAACCAATTGCTATCATTCGTCAATACTGGCGCGTTGCGCAACAACGAAACGATTGTAACCAACACCCGTCATTACGATTCGCTGCTAAAAGCACTAGAAGAAATTCAAAAAGTGAAATTTGGTTTGCAAAGCAACCTATCGTCCGATTTGATGGCGATTGATATCAAAGAAGCATTGTATCATTTTGGGATGATTACCGGACAAGTTACGAATGACGAGCTTTTAGGAAACATTTTTGCTAACTTTTGTATCGGAAAGTAAAAAAGCAATTTGATAGCAAGAACGCTACTACCTCACAAGATGTGAAGTCACTCGATTTCAATGTTGCAATTTACTTTGCAATTATTGTATTTTCATAAACTTTCATCAGCTGATCGGCTTTGTCAGTTTGCCCAACCGCTTTCAAACACTGAGCAAAACGGTAATTGTAGACCGAATCTACTTCTTTACTCAATTCAAACAATTTCGAATACCACTTGGCAGCCGCCACTAAATCACCATTAAAAAAATGACGGTTTGCGACTTTGTATAACATATCAACGGATTCATATCCTTTTTCTAAAATGCGTTCATAGGTGCTTGTAATATCTATTTCTACATAGTCCTTTTTTCTTTCCGGCACTTTGATTTCAAGGGCTATAGGCTTCGGAATAACTGCTTTCGTTGCTAGAGGTTGAATGGCCATTTTGTTTTTCACGACTGGCTTAGCTTTCAAATACTTTGGTTTTATGACTCGAACATTATTGGGTCCCAAATCTTGTGTGCTTATCATACTTAGACAGGATACTTCATAAGAGGTGATTCGACCTCCAAAATTCATATTGATATGTTCCTCAACGTAGTAAGATGCAATTGCATCATCATTATGGTTGGGCTCGTCGAGTCGGACAACATCATTGCTTGAAATACTAGCATTAGGAATGATGTTCTCACTGGGCTGCGCAAAACTGCAAGTGCAAACAAAACTAAAAAATGCTATAAAAAACGGGGCGTAACTTTTCATAGTTGATGTATAAAGAATTTCAAAAAATGATTACAATTAGACATCAAAACTACATCGTGAATTGTGCCCAATTAAATATTTCCTATTAATAACTAGAATACTCGTTAAAGTGCATGGCGATTGCTATAGAACCGAATTAGTTGCAGTACGTCGGTTGTATTAACTTGAGAAATCGAAGAAATTGTTGATGTGCTTAATTATTGTCGAAGCCTTAAGTCCAAATATTTACTTACTATAAAAATATTTAATCTTTAATATAATTAACATAAATAAAAACTTATAATATTTTATACTCATTTTTGCATCGCATAACTGAAAGTAAAATAAAATGAACTTTAATCTACTCATCGAAAACCTAACCAATCCAGCTTTGCTCTTTTTTGTACTTGGAATCATTGCCGTTTATGTGAAAAGCGATCTTGAAATTCCAAACAATTCCTCAAAATTTATTTCGCTTTACTTACTTTTCGCTATTGGATTCAAAGGTGGTCAAGAATTATCGCACGAAACATTTACTAGTGAAATTGGCTGGTGCATGATTTTCGGAATCTGTATTTCGATGCTTATACCGTTGTACACGTTCTTCATTCTAAAAAGAAAGTTAAGCATCTATGACGCTGGAGCCATCGCCGCCGCCTACGGTTCTGTCAGTGCAGTTACCTTTGTAACGGCTGTTTCTTTTCTCGAATCTCAGCAATTAGCACTTCATGGACACATGGTCGCGATTATGGCATTGATGGAATCGCCTGCCATTATTGTCGGATTGGTGCTACTTTCCTTGTTTAACAAAGAAGATGCGACTAGCAAAATCAATATCCCAGCGGTAATTAAACATTCTGTTACCAACGGCAGTGTGCTTCTTATCCTCGGAAGTTTAGTCATCGGGTTTTTGGCATCAACAAAACAAGCGGAAGGAATCAAACCATTCACCAACGACTTGTTTAAAGGATTTCTTGCTATTTTCTTGCTGGATATGGGAATCACCAGCGGAAGAAAACTAAAGTCGTTCTTTTCATTTGGGATATTTCCATTTGTTTTTGCAGCAGTTATACCATTAGTCAATGGTTGTGTTT
The DNA here is from genome assembly GCA_947459635.1 of Flavobacteriaceae bacterium. GTDB lineage: Bacteria > Bacteroidota > Bacteroidia > Flavobacteriales > Flavobacteriaceae > Flavobacterium. The sequence goes on from CANHEA010000043.1 coordinate 9,777, forward strand.
TTGCTATTCTGAGTTCTTTAGTTACTGCCGATATTACCAACCGCTTTGTTTTCGCCGTTTTAGCAGCAAGCGCCTCTTATATTGCGGTTCCGGCAGCCATGAAAATAACAGTGCCAAAAGCGAATCCAGGGTTATATCTGCCGATGGCATTAGCAGTTACATTTCCGATCAACATTACCATAGGAATGCCTTTGTATTTTTTGATTGTGCAGCATTTTTAGGTAGTGAGAGGACTTGATGCATTGCAGTAGAAAATTGATAATTGATAATTGACAATAGGAATTATAATCATTAACAAAAAAAGCCGGTATTGCTACCGACTCTTTTCACAACCCAATTATCTAACTACTTCCAGCCTCCACCCAAATCTTTATAAATGTGAACGACTGCGTTGAGTTGTTCTTTCTTGGTCTCTATCAATTCTAACGTCGATTCGAGAGCATCGCGTTGCGTCATCAATACTTCAAAATAATCTACACGTGCAGACTTAAATAAGTCATTGGAAACCTCAATTGATTTCTTTAAAGCAGCCACTTCTTGCGATTTCATGGTATAACTCTTTTCTAAGTTGTCAATTTTTGACAATTGCGTCGAAACTTCCAAATAGGCATTCAGCAGCGTACGCTCGTAATTGTAAAGTGCTTGAAGCTGTCGCGCGTTAGCACTTTTGAACTCCGCCTTAATCGCATTTCGGTTGATCAATGGCGCCGTTAAATCGCCCACCAAAGAATACAAAAGCGATTCCGGTAAAGTAAACAAATACCTTGTATTAAAAGCATTTACGCCATAGCTAGCACTAATACCCAACGAAGGATAGAATTCAGCTCGTGCGGCTTTCACATCCAATTTTGCAGCAACCAATTCTAACTCCGCCTGCTTTACATCGGGTCTGTTGTCTAGCAATTGCGACGGAATTCCAGCGCTCACCAAAGGAGAAGTGATACTTGAAAATTCAGCTGTATCCCGAGGTATTTCCTGCGGATAGCGTCCTAAAAGGAAATTAATCCTATTCTCCGTTTCTTTGATCCCTTGAAGTATCTCAAATTCCCTTTCCTGAGAAGACAAAACCTCTGCTTGAAACTTCTGCACTGCCAGTTCAGTAGCACGAGCTGCTTCTTTTTGAATCTTTACAATGTCTAACGCATTCTTTTGAAGTTGCACATTCTCACGCACAATTTTCAACTGATTGTCTAACGATACTAATTCATAGTACGAATCAGCAACTTCAGAAATCAAATTCGTCAGGACAAAATTCTTCCCTTCAATACTAGCCAAATACCGATTCACTGCCGCTTTCTTTGAATTTCGAAGTTTCTTCCAAATATCTACTTCCCAGGTGGCATAGGCTGCCAATCCAAAATCAGCCAACGGATCAGGAAATTCCTTACCAGGCATGATTTCAGTCGAAGCATCCCCAGCACCTTGACTGGTATATCTGCCCACTTTTTCAATTCCGGCGCCGGCTTTTAGTCCAACAGTTGGCAATAACGCACCCTTTCTCATCCGAATGTCGTTCTTTGCAATCTCTATTTCTTGCAAAGTAATCTTGAGCTCTTGATTGTTTTGAATGGCGATTTCGATCAAGTCTTGTAAATTCTTGTCTTTGAAAAAATTCCGCCATGACATCTTCGCAATATTCACTGTGTCTTGTCCAGTTCCGTAGGTTTCAGGTGCGGATAAACTAGCCTCGGTTGGAGCAATTGCTGGTGCCTTGCAACTGATTACAAGGACACCTAAGCTTAGCAATACGCCATATTTTATAATTCTAACTTTATACATTGTGATCGATTTCTTCGGTTAATGGATTTTCTTCTTCATTTTTCACCAGTAGATGCTTTTCGGATATCTTGGCAAAAATGTAGTACAAGCCAGGTATCAAGATAACTCCAAATACAGTTCCGATGAGCATACCTCCAGCCGACGCGGAACCAATTGTTCGATTTCCTATTGCTCCCGGACCCGAGGCAAAAACCAACGGAATCAATCCTGCAATAAAAGCAAATGAAGTCATTAATATTGGGCGGAATCGCACTGTTGAACCTGTGATAGCAGCTTGTTTAACCGAATCACCTGCACGATGTCGCTGCACAGCGAACTCTACAATCAAAACCGCATTTTTACCAAGCAATCCAATGAGCATTACCATAGCAACCTGCGCGTAGATGTTGTTTTCAAGTCCAGCCAGTTTGAGTAAAAGAAATGCACCGAAAATACCCGCAACAAGCGATAAGATTACTACAAAAGGAAGAATAAAACTTTCGTACTGCGCGGCAAGAATCAAATAAACGAAAGCCAAACAAATCAAAAAGATATAGATCGCTTCGTTACCTCTACTCACCTCGTCTTTCGAAATTCCTGCCCAGTCGATACCAAATCCTCTTGGCAGCATTTTATCAGCGACTTCTTTCACCGCGCTAATCGCTTGACCACTACTATATCCTGCTGCTGCTTGTCCACTGACCTCAGAGGCATTATACATATTGTGTCGGGTGATTTCGGAAAGTCCATATACTTTTTCCATATGCATAAATGCGGAAAACGGAACCATTTCGTCTCGGTCATTCTTTACGTATAGCTTCAAAATGTCTTGCGGCAAGGCTCTATATTCCGGGGAAGCTTGCACAATAACCTTATACTGACGGCCGTACTTGATGAAACTAATTTCGTAATTACTTCCGAGGAGTGTCGACAGTGTATTGGTAGCATTCTCGATAGAAACGCCCTTTTGTTGTGCGATATCATTATCGATACGAAGCATATACTGTGGAAAACTAGCACTATAAAAAGTAAAAACTGAAGATAATTCTGGACGTTTATTAAGCTCCCGAACAAAATCATTACTTACTGTTTCCATTTTTTTGTAATCGCCTGAACCTGCTTTGTCGAGTAGTCGCAATTCAAATCCACCGGCGGCTCCGTAACCAGGAACAGCTGGTGGTTGGAAGAACTCAATCGTTGCACCAGCAATGTCTTTCGATTTTTCTTCTAGCTCTTTGATGACTTCTTGTGAAGAGTGCTTACGTTCCTCCCAACCTTTCAAATTGATCAAACAAGTTCCTGAATTGGATCCTGTTCCTTCCGTCAAGATTTCGTATCCTGCCAACGCAGAAACAGATTTTACATCGGGAATTTCTTCTGCAATTTTCTGAAGTCTTTCCGCAATTTGGTTGGTTCGCTCCAAAGACGACCCCGGAGGCGTTTGAATTACCGCATAGAACATACCTTGATCTTCGTTTGGAATAAATCCAGAGGGAAGGCTGTTGTTTAGAAAATAAATGCCAACACAAAAAGCCACTAACATCCCGAAAGTAATCACACGACGGTTTACAATTAATCCCAATAAATTTTGATAGCGACCCGTCAAGTTGTTAAACCAAACATTGAAACCATCCAAAATCTTATTTAAGAGATTTTTCTTTTTGGGTTGTCCATGCGTATTCTTAAGCATCATCGCGCAAAGTGCTGGCGTCAACGTCAAAGCCACAACTCCAGACAATATGATAGAGGTTGCCATGGTAATCGAAAACTGTCGGTAAAAAATTCCCACTGGTCCTGACATAAAAGCAACTGGAATAAAAACCGCCGCCATCACAAAAGTAATAGCCACGATTGCACCACTAATTTCATGCATCGCTTCTTTGGTGGCTTTCATTGGCTTGAGGTTTTTCGTCTCCATTTTGGCGTGCACCGCCTCGATGACGACGATCGCATTATCTACCACAATACCAATCGCCAAAACCAAGGCGAATAAGGTGATTAAGTTCAAGGTGATGCCAAAGTATTGCATAAACATAAACGTCCCAATAAGCGATACAGGCACCGCAATCGCTGGAATCAATGTCGATCGCCAATCTCCCAAAAAGAGAAAGACCACGAGTCCAACTAAAATAAACGCTTCAATCAATGTATGAATTACTTTTTCAATCGAAGCATCAAGGAATTTCGACACGTCGTAACTAATTTCATAATCCATTCCTTTCGGAAACGAATTGGCTTTGATTTCTTCCAATTTGGCTTTGACGTCTTTGATAACTTGACTGGCATTACTACCGTAAGATTGCTTTAGAACGAGTGCCGCCGAAGGTTTTCCATTCAAACTCGAGTAGATATCATACATCGAACTACCAAACTCTACATTCGCAACGTCTTTCAATCGAAGTAATTCACCATTGGGATTGGCGCGCACCACTACATTCTCATATTGCTCCTTAGTCGTAAATCGACCTGGATATTTCAAAACATATTCAAATGCTTGCGAGCGTTTTCCTGAACTCTCACCGGTTTTACCTGGAGATGCTTCTAAACTTTGAGCGCTTAAAGCTTCCATCACTTCATCAGCAGAAATCTTGTAGGCCAACATACGATCTGGCTTCAACCAAATACGCATCGCATACTCACGATTTCCCAAAATATCGGCAAATCCTACTCCATCTACTCTCTTTAATTCAGGAAGGATGTTGATATCGGCAAAATTGAACAGAAACTTCTGATCAGTTTTCGGATCAGTACTATAGAGATTGACATAAAGCAACATATTCGATTCTTCTCGAGAAATCTTTACACCTTCTCTAACGACAAGTGGTGGCAGTTTATTAACCACCGAGGCTACTCTATTTTGAACATTTAACGACGCCTGATTGGGGTCGGTTCCTAAATTGAAGATAACTTGAATCGTCGCCTCACCATCATTTCCAGCATCAGATGCCATATACTTCATTCCAGGAACTCCATTGAGGGCGCGTTCTAGTGGAATAATTACCGATTTGATCATCAACTCGTTGTTGGCGCCTGGATATTCGCAAGTCACATTGACTTTCGGAGGGGAAATCGAAGGAAACTGGGTTACAGGCAATCCAATCAGCGCAAGTGCTCCGAGGAACACAATGATGAGCGAGATAACAATCGACAGAACCGGTCTTTGAATGAATTTATTAAACATTTTTTTTGTGAATTAAAGGTTCTTATTCTGCTCTCAAGCGCAATTGTGAAAGGACTTGTGCCGGCTTCACATAAGTGAATTGAATTTTATCATCATCTTTCGCTTTTTGCACACCATCTAGCAAGATTTGATCGTTGATTGAAATACCGTTTTCAACCACATAAAGATCAGGCATCTCCCCTTTGATAGTGATCTCTCTCGACTTGAGTTCATTATTCTTGTCAACAACAAAAACATACTTCTTATCTTGTATTTCATAAGTAGCTTTCTGTGGAATCAAAATGGCTTTATTCAACGGAATGGTCATCAGTACTTTTCCTGTTTCCCCATTCTTTAGCAATTTATCTGGGTTTGGAAAACTGGCACGAAACGCAATATTTCCTGTTTCGCTGTCAAATTCACTTTCAATAACTTCAACTTTTCCCTTATAAGCCAGGGTCTCGTTGTTGGCCAAAAGTAAATTTACGGCACTCTCTCCGCGGTTTTTTTGATTGGTTTGATAATCAATATACTCTGGTTCGGACACATTAAAATAGGCAAACATTTTACTGTTATCAGAAAGTGTTGTCAGCAACTCTCCTTCCTCAATTAAGCTTCCCAGCTTTTTTGGAAGTCGGTCGATGGTTCCCGAAAAAGGCGCCTTTATTTCTGTAAAAGACAAATGCAGTTTTGCCAACGCAACCTCTGCTTTTGCTTGTTCTAATTTGGCTTGCGCTAAGGCTTGTTCACTTTTAGAGACCACATTTTTGTCTGCCAACATTTTTGCATTTTGAAATTCAATTTCAGCAGCATTTTGCTCTGCTTGTGCTTTGAGCAACTCGGCTTGATACATTTGTGGCATAATGCGAAATAAAAGCTGACCTGCAGTTACAAATTGTCCTTCATCGACATAAATATGCTGGAGGAAACCTTTCTCTTGTGCACGAATTTCGATATTCTGCACAGAGCGAATTTGAGACACATACTCTTTGGTGAGCGTTGTATCTAGCACCACCGGATTGGTTACGGTGAACTTACCTACTTCTTCTTTTTGTTCTTTTTTAGTTGTACAGTTGGTGAGGCACAACAAGGCAATTACGCCTGCAGTAATAATTTTTACTTTCATGGTAAACAGTTAAAATGTAAGATTTAAAGCGTTGAATTGAGGAATTATATGACATACTAAAATGCATTCGTCGTTTGGTAGAAACCAAAACAACAAAACAAGTAAATGGATTGACTACGACAGTCTTCGGTAAGAAAACTTACCAAATGCAATTGCAATCGATTTTAGACCATCAAATTCGAAGTACTTGTAACGAAATGTAAATAGGATTAATATGACCTACAAAGGCCGAGGAAATTCTTAAGCTTTTGGAGTATCGCTTTAGAACTGTTGGATGTGCATGGTGCACATACCAAATTTGATTAACAATAGATTTATTTGAAGAAGTGTTGTTATTTCCAGTGCTTTTTAGTTGACCACTGACATGCTCTTCTTCGATGTCAATATCATTATCTTCTGCGATAATGGCATTGTGATTCTTATTGCTAAATCGATCATGACGTCGTTGGGAAATCTCACGATCGGAAGAAGACGTCAAAATATGGTTGAGCTTGTTGGCGTAGAAGTTGTGTCCACCACCAAGCAGAAGCAATAACAAGAATATTTTGAAAATAACGACTCTCATAACGAGGCCGAAATTAGATAAAAAACAAACTTTTTAGATAAAAAAAAAGAAAATTTTAACAAGAAAATAAGACGAAAACGTTTTCATAGTTGAGTTTCACATCATTAAGCAAGCTTCTCCAAAAGTCTAAATGGTAGATTCTTCGTTTTATGTTTTTTAGATGCTAGAATAACTAACGAACCACCAACTTCTTCAAAATTATTTTGGACCCCGATGTAATTTTCATCAAATAAGCACCACTAGCCAAATTTAGCGAAAGTCGCTCGTCATTGCTGCTATTCGTTTCAAGGAGTTGCGCTCCAGTCAAACTATAAATCGCTATTTTGCTATTACTTTCAATACCTGAAAGTACTACATAATCCTTAGTTGGGTTAGGATAAACAACCACCCGATCTTCCGTAAACTGATTGGTTGACAAACTAGAAAACCACGCTTGTCCAGCATTGGCACCCCAAATATAGTCGGCCAAATTGGGATAATCAATAAAAGGATTTCTATTGACTTGCCAAGTATAGATGTAATTATTGCGATTCATTTCAAAATCGTCTTTTGGATCAGTTTGATTCCACTGCAATAGCAAAGCTAAATCGCCCAACTGCCCTACTGTTGTATTCGCTGGATTGCCATTAACGACGCTCAAAGCATTGTAACGTACCGCCATATAAAATACAGCGCGCGCTACATCACCATGCCAACTTCCTTGATTGCCTGTTGGGCCTAAATATTCGCCGTAGTCCTTGTTGCCACGTGAACTGTTTTCAGGTCCATCTTCTGCTCTGATATGGTGCGCATCGGCATGGCCAGCCATAATATCATCCGCATTAGTAGCTGCCCAAACATTGATACCGTCCGGAATACTAGACGTCCCATCGGAGTAACCACCACGAGATTGTGGATAAATATGCTCTCGATTCCATTTTCCTGTGTTGATTCCAGTTTCTTGAATATCCAATTTAGACCTTGGAATTTCAGTATACATCAACCAAACTTGATTGCTATTCAATGGGTTTTGATCCGCTTTCTTCAAAATGGTTTCGATATCTCCATAATTGTGTGCATGCACTACTGCTGGATTCGCAATAATATCTTGAATGGCTTGCTTTAATTGCGTACCAGATTTTCCTTCTAATGAATCGTAATAGCCCGCTGGTGCTGTACTGCTAACCAAACCATAAGTCGGGTTTAGCGGTGTTCCCCATGGTGAAACAACAAAATCATTGTCGAGAATACGGACAAGCACATTGTCATTCATCCGCACAAATAACGAAGGAATTGTCCCAACATTGATTTTCATATTTTCATCACCCTCGTCGAGAAGATCGTCAACCAGCGTGATCGTCTTTACCGCAGCATTGCTGCCAGCAGCGATAGTGACAGACAAACTTCCGGTATAATCTGAAGTATTAAAGTTCCCATTCGACACAGAATAATTGAAAGTCAATGGAGTCAAAACTACAGATTCTGTCGTAAAAGTGATGTCTACAGCCTGACCTTCTGCAAACTCACTTGCAGCAACACTAATAGTTAAGCCATTGTAATTAATACCTTTACCATCATTCGTATCACCTGGAGTTGGTGCTTTTACTTCGTAGGTTCCGTCATTCTTTCTTTGAATAGATTGTGTCGTTTGAAGGTTGTTCATATTTTCATCAATCTGTGCGGTAACCCCAAAAGCGGTCATCAGTGCTGTGGCGTCGGCGTCACCTGTATCGTATACCAAAGCGTCAATCAAATTAGTGGTTGTTGCTGCCGTTCCCGCTGGAAAATCAGTTCCATTTCCAAGATAAATCGCTGCCCCATCGGGACCATTTTGAAAAGTACTGTCGGTAATAATCTTCGCAGGAACTGGCGAAACCAAGCTATTTCCGATAAGCGCCAATCCGTTTAAGTCGGTGGTTATTCCGTCAAGATCCAAAACATAATAGCTTAAATTCGCTTGACTACCAGTGCCATTAAACAACACCAAAACATACCCCGTAAGCGAAAAATTAGGCGTTGCAGATTTTATTTCTACGAATTGTTTGTCGTTGGTACTGGGCGTATCAGAATCAAACTCGTTGATGACCAACTGAGCATTAGCCAAGGAGCCACAAAGGATCAAGAATGCGAATAGTATTTTTTTCATAGCATTTTTCTGATTAAGTAAGCAAATATAGCGAATAAGCGTAGCAGAAAAAGGATTGTTGCTGTTAAAGTGGTGCGATAAAAAAAAGAACTACAAAATAATTCTTTAAACTCTTACTAAATAATGTACTTTTGCAAAAATTTTGAAAAACGATGCTATTTTCTAATTGGCCTCTTTATCAATAGCTATCAATACTTTACCCTTGTTTATGAAAAAAATTGTAGAATACAGAAAACTGTTAAACGTAGAAAAAACAGTTACATTAAAAGAATTAAAAACCATCTATCGCAACGCGATGAAAGAAAGTCACCCTGATAAGTTTTCAGGAGACGATGCTGGTTTAAAACAAGCAGAAGAAAACAGTAAAGAAATTATCGAGGCCTATCACTTCTTAGTAAGCATCAACGCGGAAACGATTGAGCAAGGTTTACCAGAATATAAAGATACGATTGCCAACGCGACGGTAACCGACTACAAGTATGAGAACATTCGATTGATTGTTAACTTCTCAAACGGTAGTGTTTACGAGTACATTAGTGTTCCAAAAGCGACCTACATCAAAATGGTGAACGCTGAATCACCTGCAAGATTTGCAAAACGTCACATCTTTACCGCCTTTCCGTATCGAAAAGTAAGCAACATAGAATAAATGAAAAAGGGTTTGTAAATTACAAACCCTTTCTTTTTATAGTTTACTCAAGTAACTACCAAACTTGTCTTTAAATTGATAGCCATCTTCCATACGATCTTTGCTTAATTTATCATATTCGACCAAACCCCAGAGTAGAAATTCCTTCATAAAATAGACATCTTTCTTATCCAATTGCGGCTGGTATTTTTTGATGACGATATCAAGAGGACCAATGGCATCGAGAGTTTCTTGATAGGATTCATCGCTGCAATCATCTAACAATTCAAAACCACTTTCTGCAAAAAACCATTCAATCAAATCCGAATATGGCGTTTTTTCATTCGACTTTTCTAACTTTTCGATTTTAGGAAAATGTGCTGGAAAAAAGGTATGAATAGCATCTCCAATCAGATGTTGAGCAACTTGAGCTGCGCCTTCTTGCTCACCTTCATAAACCAATTCAACTTTACCCGTAATCGCTGGGATGATTCCCATAAAATCTGACAAACGTACGGTCGTGTAATCGGATCCGTTTTGTAAGGCGCGACGTTCTGCGGTACTGACTAAATTTTCGAAAGCGGTTATACTCATACGCGCACTTACGCCACTCTTGTTGTCAATGTATTCACTTTCTCGTGCTTCAAAACTAATTTGTTCCAGCAGATCTTTCGCTAAAGAAGGAACATACACCAACTCGCTTTGGGTTGCATTCAAAGCAGCTTCCTGTTCAGTGATGGTACGAGCAATGGTAATCGTTTCAGGATAATGGGTGAGAATTTGAGAACCAATCCGGTCTTTCAAAGGAGTTACGATACTACCTCGATTGGTGTAATCTTCTGGGTTTGCAGTGAAAACAAATTGCATATCCAAAGGCATCCGCAATTTGAATCCACGAATTTGGATGTCGCCTTCTTGCAATATATTAAAAAGTGCTACTTGAATTCGAGCTTGTAAATCTGGTAATTCATTGATAACAAAAATACAGCGATTCGCACGTGGAATCATCCCAAAGTGAATCACCCTGTCATCGGCGTACGATAGTTTCAAATTAGCTGCTTTAATCGGATCAACATCACCTATCAAATCAGCAACGGTAACGTCTGGCGTCGCTAGCTTTTCTGAAAAACGATCACTTCTGTGCAACCAATCAATTGGGGTTTCATCACCTTTTTCAGCAATCAAGTCTTTGGCAAAACGAGAAATCGGCTGCAACGGATCGTCATTAATTTCAGAACCAGCCACAATCGGAATGTACTCGTCCAACAATTCGATCATTTTCCGCGCTAATCTTGTTTTTGCTTGTCCTCGAAGTCCCAACAAATTAATGTTATGTCTCGATAAAATCGCCCGCTCCAACTCTGGAATTACGGTATTCTCAAAACCATGAACACC
>CANHEA010000044.1 GCA_947459635.1 Flavobacteriaceae bacterium
CAGCAGAAACGTCTTTGCGTTTGTCATTGACTAAATAAACGACTCTTCGTCCGGCTTGTTCTGGTGTGACGAGTTCAGATGATTTGATAACGAGACTTCGTAAATCATCGTATTTCCAAAGCATTGGCACGGAAGAGGAACGAGGTTCCCATGGTTCGATGTCATTGGCAACGGTCCATAATGCACCAGCGCCAAGTGTTTCGAGTTCTTTATAATAGGCTTCGAGTTCAGGAGTGTCTTGTACTCTCGCTCTGCCGATAACGTCGTCGGAATGTTTTGTTTCCATTTTATTTCTTATTAAAATCCTCGTGATTGTCTATAAAGGTAATATTTCTTGTTGGAGCAGTATTCACTCGCAAATCAAAAATATCAAAACGATTGTAATGTCCAAGAATATCGTGCATTTGTTTGGGCTGAATGCATTTTTCGAGATCGATATCGCCGTAGATGATACCTTCATCATCAATTAATGGCGTTCCGATTACGGCACCATTGGGTCCGATAAAACCTGAAAAAGCAGAATTTTTTCTAGTTAGGATTTCATCGACGTTGGGTACATCAGCACGCAAAGCGTCTTTTATTTCTAGTGAAATGGTCGAACAGGAAACGATGGTAAACAATTTCCCTTCAAACGAATGCGCGCAAGCACGGATCTTTATCGCTTCCGCCATGTCGTAATCAGGCGGTGCAACTGGCAGTGAAATATAATTGGCAATGTGAATTAACTCGCCTTGCGTCAACAAAGTGAATCTTGCTAAAGTATTAGTATTTTCTCCGCAAGCCAAAGTGCCAATTGGACCAATCTCGGTGTTATACACTTTCAAGGAAGAACCATCACCAGACGTCCACGTGAGTTTTTCCGCCCAGGTTGGCACTAATTTTCTGTGCTTTCCGATGAGATTTCCTTGGTTATCGATGATAAGATTTGTGTTGTAAATTTCACCATAACTCGAGCCGCGCTCGTTAATTCCAATGACGATATGGATGTTATTGTCTTTAGCGGCTTGAAAAAGACGTTGCATGTCTGCATCTTCAACAGCAACGGAGTTTTTGTATAATTGTTCGTACCATTTACTGCCTTGCACGGGCGTCATAATCCAATTCCAATATGGATAACCAGCAATAAATACTTCAGGAAAGGCGATGAGTTGCGCACCATTTTGGCTGGCTTCTTTGATGAACGAAATCGCTTTATCTACCGTTTTCGCTACGTTGAGAAATACGGGTGAGGTTTGTACGGCGGCGGCTTTGAATTTTGGGAAGGTCATTTTAGTTGTCGGTTATCAGTTGTGAGTTGTCAGTTATCGGTTTAATCGTAATTTACAATTCGTAATTCTTAATTTTCATTTTCATTATTTCGGAAAACGGTTCTGCTTTGATGTCGTTGCGTTGCGCATTAAACGCGACATTTACTAAAGTTACTTCTCCTGAAAGCGTTGTTTTTCCGGTTTCATCTACAAATTCGAATCCGCATAGGAGTGAAGCAAAGCCAATATTTTTAACCCACAATTTCTTTTGCAATACTTGACCCAATCTTGCAGCATTTTTGAACTGCACTTTTAAGTCGACAGTAGGAATACCATTGGTTTCGTGAATTTCTGAAAAAGGACGATCAAGCGCCTCTTCGAACCAATCTTCGACTAGATCATTGAGCATTTCTAGAAATCGAGGGTAAAACACAATGCCGGCATAATCGACATGTTTGAAACGGATTTTTTCGGTTTTGATAAAGGGTTGGTTCATTATTGTTTGATGAATTTGGTTTGGTAGGTTTTGTTTTTTGATGTTGCTTGGAGGAAATAGATTCCCTGCGAAAGATCTTGAGTTTTGATTTGGTTAGTGTTTTCAGATTGTGACATTACAGTTTTCCCCGCAATATCGGTCACTTTGACTGTATCTATGAAAAAATTGTCGACAGTTTGTAGATTAAGAAGGTTTGTGGTAGGGTTTGGAAAAACGTCTAAACTGACATGTTCAAACGTTTCATTTGATAACCACTCAGGAGATAATTTCACCATCCACATATCATATATTCCAAAGTTCTCTGAAACATTAAAATCACTAGAAAAAGTACTTCCAACAAAAATAGACCCACCATCACTTGTTGGTATTAATCCACTAATACCCTCGAAAAGTGAACCTCCGAAGGACTTATTCCAAACAATGTCACCATTGTTTGTTATTTTTAACAACCAACAATCAGATTCTCCATAATTAGCTGTAACATCAAAATCATTAGAATAAGTGTTGCCGCCAAGAACAAACTTACCATCTTGAGTTGCGATAATCTTTCGAAAACCTTCGTCCGACGATCCTCCATATGTTTTACTCCATTCGATTTCACCGACAGAACTTAATTTGATTATCCATGCATCAGAGTTACCGTAATTATTTGACAAATTTCCGTTGATTGATTTTGTTTTACCACAGGTTATATAGCCGCCATCTGGTGTTTGCTGAATATCATATAAATATTCTGCGTCACTTCCTCCATAAGTCTTTTGCCATTCAATAATTCCGACACTATTCAACTTTAGAATCCAAGCGTCACAAATACCTTGGTTCTGAACTAGATCCCCATCACTTGAAAATGAGTATCCAACTAAAATATATCCATCGTCGGCAGTTCGGAATATAGTAGTAAAAATATCATGATCACTTCCTCCAATCGATTTATCCCATTCTATAGAGCCTAACGCGTCTAACTTTACAATCCAAACATCGTCACCGCCGTGATTTGTCGAAACTTGAACATCAGACGATCGCGAAGTCGCTGTAAAAATGTACCCGCCATCATTCGTTTGTATTATATCATAAACAACATCGATTTTAGAACCACCGTAAGTGCTGCGCCATTGAATATTTCCCATGTTGTCTAATTTAATAACTAGACAATCGTAAAGACCATAATTTGCCGTAATATCGCCATCATTTGAAGAGGTATAACCAGAAATGATATAACCGTTATCTAACGTCTGAGAAATAGAAATACCAAAGTCATTACTAGTACCTCCAATCGTCTTTTGCCATTCAACAATACCTGAACTACTTGTCTTTACTACATAAATGTCATAGTTTCCATGATGATTACCCATTGGAATAGCGTCGCTTGACATTGTAGCTCCAACCATAATATAACCTCCATCGGTTGTTAATTTAATATCAAGACCAGTATCTTCCAATGAACCACCAAAGCTCTTTTCCCATTGAATTATAGGCGCTTGAGCGTAAACATTCAATTGCAATAGAATTGTTAACAGGAAAACCAATATTGATTTCATAATTTATTATTTTAATTTAAATCGTTGAATTTTTCCAGTTTCCGTCTTAGGCAATTCTTCCACGAAATGAATTTTTCTTGGATATTTATACGGAGCAGCTACTTCTTTAAACCACAGCTGAATAGCTTTTGTTAAATCTTCGGATGCTTTACTTTTTTCTTTCAAAACAATATGGGCACAAACTACCATTCCGCGTTCAGAATCTGGCAAACCAACAACGGCACATTCGTGGATTTCTTCATGGGTCAAAAGAACACTTTCGACTTCAACCGCGCCAATATTATAACCAGACGAAATAATCATATCGTCACCGCGCGCGACAAACCAAAAGTAGCCCTCTTCGTCCTGTTTAAAAATATCACCGGTAATATTCCAGCCATTTTGAACATATTCTTCTTGTTTGTCCGGTCGATTCAAATATTTACAGCCAGTGACACCACGAACCGCCAAACGACCTGGTTCATTTCTAGGAACTTCATGACCACTTTCATCAATAATTTTTGCTTCGTAACCTTTAATGGCTACTCCAGTGGCGCCGGGTTTCATGTTCGATTCGTTGGATGAAATAAAAATATGCAACATTTCGGTTGATCCAATACCATCAATGATTTTGAGTCCACTGACATCGTACCAATCTTGCCAAACTTTCAAAGGCAAAGTTTCTCCCGCAGAGACACATCTTCTTAAACTCGAAATATCAAACTCGTGCACTTTCGTCGTAATCACGCGCCAAGCGGTGGGCGCAGTAAAACAAATGGTAATCTTGTGATCTTGAATTGCTTGGAGTAAAGCATCTGGACTCGGCTTTTCTATCAAAAATGTGGATGCTCCAAAGTACATCGGAAACAACACCAAGCCTCCCAAACCAAAGGTAAAACCAATCGGTGGACTTCCAGTAAAGATATCGTCGGCCGTAGGTTGCAATGAATAAGGTGGAAAAGCTTCACAAATATTGAGAATATCCGCATGGAAATGCGACGTCATTTTGGGTAATCCTGTCGTTCCAGAAGTAAAGCCGATTAAGGCAATGCTATCAAATTTTGAATGGTAATTGGTAAACGTCTTCGGTTTGGATTGCATTAATTCTTCTAAAGCAGCATTACGATAGTAGCAGACTTCTTGTAAGAAATCAGATTGAACAAAATTCATTTCTTCAGACAATTCACTATCGCAGAAAGCATGTGATATTTCAGCACAATCGATAATGGTTGTCAGTTCTTTAGAGCGCAGTAATGGCATAGTCGCCACTACAATACCACCAGCTTTAAGAATCGCAAACCAGCACGCCACCATCATGGGATTGTTGGCGGATCGAATTAAGACGCGATTCCCCGATTTTAAATGGAGATCTTCAACTAAAACGTGGGCTATCTGATTGGCTTTTTCGTATAATTCTTGGTACGTCCAATTGTTGTCAAACGTGCGTAAACAAATACTATTTCCATGTCCAGAATGGATGTGATGGTCGAGTAGTCTTTCGACACAATTCAACATTTCTGGTTGTTGGAATTCTGGTAAATTAAAAATATACTCAGGTTGAAGTTCCGGAGCGGGTAGATGATTGTGGGCGAAATTATCTTCGAAATATTTCATTTTCTCGCAAAGGCGCTAAGACGCAAATTTTAGTTTACTTTGATTTATGACTTTCTGGTTTTAATGCTTTCTTCATGCCTTCAACAGCTTTTCTTTCAGCCGCTTCATAGGGAAACAGATGTGAGACCCCAGCCGTATATTGATTTGGAATGTCTGAAGGTTGAAATTGCTCATAGGCTTCCGCATGACGGACAAAATTCGGATCTAGTAGTAAAGGTCGACCTAAGGCTACCAAGTCTGCTCTGCCATTCAAGAGTATGGTATTGATTTGATCTATATTTTGAATGTAACCTGTTGTTATTGTTGGAATGTGTACGGTGTTTCGAACCAAATCTGAGAATGGCGTTTGCCACATGCGACCTACTTGCGGTTGTTGATTTTCGACTGTATTTCCAGTCGAAACATTGATGATGTCGGCACCTGCTTCTTTAAAAGCATTGCAGATGTAAATGACATCTTCTTCAGAAATACCATCTTCTGCCCAATCCGACGCCGAAATTCGCACTGACATAGGCTTACTTTCTGTAAAAACTTCTCGCATCGACTGAAATACTTGCAAAGGAAACTTTATCCGGTTTTGAATGCTGCCTCCAAATTCATCTGTTCGAATGTTTGTTAATGGAGATAGGAACGAAGCCAATAAGAATCCGTGATGCGCTTGTAATTCGATCATGTCAAATCCCACTTCATCAGCATTAATTGTGGCGTTTACAAATTCAGAAATCACAGTGTCCATATCTGAAATGGTCATTTCCTTTGGTGTTGCCATTGCTGAATTGAAAGCAATTGGTGACGCCGAAACCAAATCCCAACCGCGCTTGGCCAGTGGAATGTCTTTGCCTACGGAGGGTACATTAATCGAACCTTTTCGACCTGAATGACCCAACTGAATTCCTATTTTTGACTTGCTATATTTATGAACATAATTGACAACCTTTTTCCATTTAAGAGCTTGTTCTTCAGTCCATATTCCAGCACAACCTAAAGTGATGCGGCCTGTATTTGAAACAGCGGTCATTTCCGTCAAAATTAATCCAACGCCACCAGTCGCTCTTGCGCCGTAATGCACCAAATGCCAATTGGAAACCAATCCGTTTTCCGCGGCATATTGACCCATCGGAGACATTACAATCCGATTAATTAATCGCATATCGCGAAGTGCAAATGGCGTAAAGGCAGCAGGCGTTTTGACTTTAAAATTTCCTATACTGCAATTGAATTCTGTTAATACTTTGTCTGTAAAAGATGCATCGCGCAATGCAAGATTCTCATATGTGACTTTCTTAGATCGCGTCATGACACCAAAGGCAAATTGCATAAAATCATGATGAATATGTCGGTCCATATTTTCAAACCAATCGAGAGAAACATTGGCTGCATGTTGTATCATTTCGACGCGGTTTCTTCGCAATTTTTCATATTGCGCAAATACTTTTGCTTTGTTGGTTTTAAACTCGATAATCGAATCTGCTAAACCGATGGCACATTCCATCGCCAACTTAGTTCCTGAACCGATAGAGTAGTGGGCGGTAGCTTTTGCGTCACCCAAAAGCACAATATTGTCTTTATACCATTTTTCGTTGGTCACGTGCGGAAATTGACGCCAATGAGATCTATTCGAAATCAACGGATGTCCCGCTAATTCTTCCGCAAAAAGCTCTGATAGTTTTTTAATGGTATCTTTTTCGTCTGTCGTTTCAAAATCGGCATTGGTCCATGTATTTTCAGAACATTCGAAAATCCATGTACTCATGCCTTCCTCATATTGGTAGGTGTGAGCGACGAACGCACCGTGAATTGTATTCTTAAAAAAATAAGTAAAGGCGTCCAAAGGTCTTGTAGAACCGAGCCAAACAAATTTGTTCTTTTGAAGTGACACTTTTGTTCCAAAGGCAGCGGCGTTTTGATCTCGAATAGGGCTGTTGATACCGTCGCAAGCGATAATGTAGTCGGAATCTTTGAATTGTTTGATGTCTTCGATATTGGTTTCAAAATGAAGATTGACGCCTTTTTCAAGGCAACGTTGCTGCAACAATTGCAAAAGTGTCTTTCTGGAACAACCACAAAATCCGTTTCCTGAAATTCGAACAATTTCTCCATCACGAGCAACATCTAAATCATCCCAATAGGCAAATTTGCTGCGAATTAATTCATAGGATTTTGGATCGCGAGATAGAAATTCACTTAACGTTTCGTCTGAAAAAACAACACCAAAGCCAAAACTGTCGTCAGCCTTGTTGCGTTCATAGATATCTATTTCACAAGTTGGAATGGCTTTTTTCAATAAAATTGAAAAATACAAACCACCTGGACCGCCACCGATTACTGTTATTTTCATTTTAATTTCTTTTTACTGAGAATATTTCCCCAATTCTAGAATAATTTGATCCTGCCAATCTAGATATAGGTTGATAATTATCTTGGTTGATTTTGTAATCATCGAGCATCATGCGCTCATCGATATGAAACAAAACAATCTTTCCTACCAAAATAGTTGAACCTCCAAACTTATTGTTTTCTAAAGTATAATGATGTACTAACTCGCACTCCATCGTAATTGGACTTTCTTTGACTCTTGGCGGTTTGACTTTATGAGATGCGATTGGAGTAAGATTGGCAAATTCGAATTCGCTTTCGTGTGGCGGAATCCCTTGCGCTGTCTTATTCATTTGCTCTACCAATTCTTCCGTGACCATATTGACTACAAATTGCTTTGTTGCAAGGACATTCTGAACAGTATCTTGATTTGAATTGATATTTCGTCCAGCGGAAAACATCACATGTGGCGGATCGTCGCCAACGGCGTTAAAAAAAGAGAAAGGGGCTAAGTTATATATGCCGTCTTCAGATACAGAAGAAATCCATCCAATTGGTCGTGGAATTACAATTCCAGACAGTAATTTATAAATGGCTTTTTGTTCTAACAATTGTGGATCGTACTGCATTTTTTTGAATTAACTGATACAAAATAAGTGAAATTATCGATTAAATTGATAGTGTTGTCGAAATAATTCTAAAAAGTCCTAAACTAATCAAATAATTGCTAATTTTCGACAACAAAATTGAAAATATGTCAAATAAAAGCACCAAAGGCATCTGGAAAGTAATCTCTGCTTCCTCAATGGGAACGATGATTGAATGGTACGATTTTTATATTTTTGGAAGTCTGGCGGTCGTCATTTCGACCAAATTTTTTCCTTCGGATAATCCAACTGCAGCATTCTTATCGACACTAGCTACTTTCGCCGCTGGATTTGTTGTTCGTCCTTTTGGAGCCTTGTTCTTCGGACGATTAGGCGACTTGATAGGCAGAAAATACACGTTTATGGTTACGCTATTGCTTATGGGTGGCGCGACCTTTCTAATTGGTTGTATTCCTAGTTATGAAACTATAGGATTCCTCGCGCCACTACTTGTTTTGATTCTTCGTCTGCTACAAGGATTAGCGCTGGGTGGGGAATATGGTGGCGCTGCGACTTATGTAGCAGAACACGCCCCGGTTGGACAACGAGGCTACTGGACATCATGGATTCAGACGACTGCGACGATTGGATTGTTTATTTCATTGATGGTTATTCTTGCGACCAAACATATTTTGACTCCAGATCAGTTCGACGCATGGGGCTGGCGGGTACCATTTTGGGTTTCTATTCTCATGGTTTTTGTGTCGTATTTGATTCGAACCAATATGGCAGAATCACCTGTGTTTGCTAAAGCGAAGTCGGAAGGCAAAACCAGTAAAAACCCAATACAAGAAAGTTTCGGAAATAAATACAACCTGAAGTTTGTCTTGCTCGCCTTATTTGGAGCGACAATGGGACAAGGTGTTGTTTGGTACACGGGACAGTTTTATGCGATGAACTTTATGAAAACGGTAATGAATATTGATTCATCTCAGGTCGACACCTTGTTGGGAATCACTTTAATTCTAGGAACACCATTTTTTATCTTTTTTGGTTGGCTAAGTGATAAAATTGGACGGAAATACATTATGATGGGCGGTATGTTGTTGGCCGTTTTATTATATCGCCCGATTTACAAAAGCATGTATTCGACCACTAACGTCGACAACAAAACGGAAATACTTGAAAAAAGGGAAATACATCCAGAACTAAAAGTAAATAAAAATCATGCAGTAGATTCCCTTTATACAATCAGCAAAACGTACTCTGACGGAACAAAACAGTTGCAAATAAAGACGGTAAGTCTTGAAAATGGCAAAGCACTTATAGTTGATGGAAAACCAAAAGTTGAGACTAAAACTACCGTTACCATTAATTCGTCCGACCAATGGATGCTGATTTTCTTGGTCTTTATTCAAGTCATTTTCGTGACGATGGTCTATGGTCCTATTGCAGCCTTCTTAGTCGAAATGTTTCCAGCTAAAATACGTTATACTTCCATGTCATTACCTTATCATGTTGGAAATGGAATTTTTGGAGGATTGCTACCAGCCATTTCTACTTACTTTGTGACCCATGCCAAAGATGATGGGGATCCTGAATTTTATTTGGAAGGATTGTGGTATCCGATTGTTATCGCATCGGTCTGTTTTGCGATTGGGATGATTTATATTCAAAATAATAATAAAAATAAACATAGCTAAACTTCAACATATGAAACAGTTAAAAAGAGTTTTAGGAATGATTTGGATTGGCCTTGCAATAGCTGCTGGATACTTTTGTATCTTTGAGTTCGGATTGCCAAAATTACTTTCAGACAAACAAGATGATTTGGTTTTTGGAATCATTATCTTGTTTATACTTACTCCATTAATAGTGACTGGTTTGGGAACATTTGGCTATTATGCCTTAATGGGAGAGTATGACAATTCTAAATGAGGTCACGAAAAAGGCAATAAAATCTTTCATTTTTAGAAATAATGAGTTACTATAAAATCAGCTCTCTAGAACAGTACTTCAAACATTACAATAAATCAATTCGCGAACCTCGCAAGTTTTGGGGGAAAATAGCAGAAGAGAATTTCGTGTGGTATCAACCATGGGAGAAAGTAATGGACTTTAATATGGCGGACGCTAATATTAAATGGTTTACAGAAGCCAAAGTAAATATTGTCAAGAACTGCATCGATCGACATTTAGTGCGACGTGGCAGTAAAACCGCCATCATTTTTGAACCTAACGACCCTGCGGAAAGCGCACAGCATATTAGCTATAACGAACTACATCAACGTGTTTGTAAACTCGCCAATGTACTCCGAGAACAAGGAATCGAAAAAGGAGATCGGGTTTGCATCTATTTGCCGATGATTCCGGAATTAGCAGTTTCAATTCTGGCCTGCGCTAGAATAGGAGCTATACATTCGGTGGTTTTTGCAGGGTTTTCAGCCAGCGCGGTTGCTTCAAGAATTAATGATAGCGAATGCAAGATGGTCATTACCTCGGATGGAGGATATCGTGGCAATAAATCTATTGACTTAAAAGGAATTATCGACGATGCTTTAGATAAATGTCCAACTGTTCAAAGTGTCTTGGTCGTCAAAAGAACCAATTCAACTATCAATATGAAAGCAGGTCGAGACCAATGGCTGCAACCATTAATCGACAAAGCTTCTGATAACAATGTCGCTGAAATCATGGATGCAGAAGATCCATTATTTATCTTATACACCTCAGGTTCTACAGGAAAACCCAAAGGTATGGTGCATACGACCGCTGGTTATATGGTGTATACGGCTTATACTTTTAAGAACGTATTTAACTACGAAGAAAACGATATCTTTTGGTGCACTGCTGATATCGGTTGGATTACAGGACATTCCTATATTCTTTACGGTCCACTCTTAAATGGAGCAACAACCGTAATGTTTGAAGGCGTTCCGTCTTATCCTGATTTCAGTAGATTTTGGGAAGTCATTGAAAAACACAAAATCACGCAATTTTACACTGCTCCAACTGCTATTCGTGCCTTGGCAAAGGAAAGTTTAGATTATGTTCAAAGGTTTCCTTTACAATCATTAAAAGTCATTGGTTCTGTGGGTGAGCCCATCAATGAAGAAGCTTGGCACTGGTATAACGATCACGTAGGAGGGAAGCGCTGTCCACTAGTTGATACTTGGTGGCAAACAGAAACAGGCGGCATATTGATTTCACCTATTGCATTCGTCACGCCAACAAAACCAACCTACGCATCTTTACCGTTACCTGGAATACAGCCAGTACTCATGGACGAAAAGCGCAATGAAATAGAAGGCAATCAAGTCGCTGGTAGTTTGTGTATTAAGTTTCCTTGGCCAGCCATAGCGAGAACCATTTGGGGTGACCATCAACGTTATAAAGACACCTATTTCTCTACCTTTCCGGGAAAATACTTTACAGGTGATGGCGCTTTACGAGACGAAGTAGGTTATTACAGAATTACAGGTCGCGTTGATGATATTGTTATTGTTTCGGGTCATAATTTAGGAACGGCACCGATTGAAGATGCCATCAATGAACATCCAGCTGTGGCGGAAAGTGCCATCGTAGGATTTCCACATGACATTAAAGGAAATGCGTTGTACGGCTATATTATCTTAAAGGAAATAGGGGAAAGCAGAGATCGAAAAAACTTATCTATCGAGATCAATCAATTGATTTCAGATCAAATTGGACCGATTGCTAAATTGGATAAGATTCAATTCGTTTCCGGATTACCAAAAACACGATCAGGAAAAATTATGCGGCGTATTTTGAGAAAAATTGCAGAAGGTGATTTTTCGAATTTCGGTGATATTTCTACTTTACTTAATCCAGAAATTGTGGATGAAATTAAAGAAGGAAAGCTCTAAACCAACAAATAGTATTATTTCAGCCGCGAATCCACGAATATTAATAAGCTATAAGTGCTTTATTCGTGCATTGGCGGCTTTTTTATATACCTGTGAATCTTATAAATTTTTAACGCTTGATTAATCATCCACTGAAGGGAAATTGTTTAGATTTACTTTTCTATGGAAATAAAGTCAAAAATAGTCATTGTTGGCGCTGGCCTAGCTGGATTAACTGCAGCTATTCACTTGTCAAAACTCGGCTATTCCGTCATTATCATTGAGAAAAATAGCTTTCCAAAACATAAAGTTTGTGGAGAATATATCTCGAATGAAGTGCTTCCGTACATACAATGGTTGGGAATTGACGTTGAAAGTTTAAGTCCTAGCAATATTGACAGTTTGCATTTTTCTACTAGAAATGGAAAGTCAATAAAAGCGAAACTTCCGATGGGTGGTTTTGGCCTTAGCAGATACGCTTTTGATTTACTTCTATATCAAAAAGCAGTTGAAAATCAATGTGAAGTTCTTCAAGAAACAGTTGATTCTATTGATTTTAAAGACGATAAGTTTTCAGTTTACCTTGCCAATAATACAATCATTACCGCTGATTTTGTACTTGGTGCATTTGGAAAGCGTTCGAACTTAGATCAAAAATTAAGTCGAACTTTCATTCAAAAGAAATCACCATGGCTTGCCGTAAAAGGACATTTCAAAGCGGATTTACCTTCTAATTTGGTAGGTTTACATCATTTTGATGGCGGATACTGTGGCGTTTCTAAAGTAGAAAGTGACGTTGTAAATATTTGCTATTTGGCAAGCTTCAAAACATTTAAGAAATTTGAAGGCATTCCCGACTATGAATCGAGCGTGCTTTCAAAAAATCCATTTTTAAATGAAATTTTTGAAAAAGCAAAACCAATTTTTGATAAACCACTGACGATTAGCCAAATTTCATTTGATAAGAAAAATCCAGTAGAACAACATATTTTAATGATAGGTGATAGCGCTGGCTTGATTCACCCACTTTGTGGAAATGGTATGGCAATGGCGATTAAAAGTGCGCAAATAGCATCCAATCTATTAGACGATTTTTACCAGAAGACCATCTTATCACGAGAAGAACTTGAAGAGCAATACAGATTGCAATGGAATAAAAATTTCAAGAATCGCTTGCAAACCGGACGAATATTGGGCAGGATATTACAACATTCAAAATTGGCTGAAATACTACTTCAGCTACTAATCGCTTTTCCCTTTTTATTGCCTTTAATTATTAAAAACACCCATGGTAAATTAATTCTGCCATCAAAGTCATGATCATAAACACAAGAAATAGGACAGATCAACCTGAAATCATGGATGACTTTGCATTGGAAGGTAATCAATTGAAGGAAGCATTAGACAAAATTGCAAAAATCAATGCCCTTTTGGGTGGCAACGCCTTGACGCTTCAAGGTGTACAAAAATTGAGTCAGAATATCTCAAAAATGCAACCAATTACTATCGTGGATTTGGGTTGTGGTAATGGCGATATGCTCCGAACGCTCGGAGATTATGAGCAAAAATCAGCACATCACTTCAGATTAATCGGCATTGATGCCAACGCTTTTACTGTGAATTATGCAAAAGAATGTTCCGCGTCTTATCCAAATATCGAGTATCTTACAGCAGATATTTTCGAAACAAAGTTTGAAAATCTTACTTTTGATATTGCCTTATGTACCTTGACCTTACACCATTTTAAAGATGATGAAATCATGGGACTTATGGAGATTTTGGAAAAAAATGCGCGTCTAGGTGTCGTCGTGAATGATTTGCATAGAAGTAGACTTGCCTATCGTTTGTTTCAAATGATTGCCTTCATTTTTAGATTAAACGAGATGTCACGAAAAGACGGATTGACAAGTATATTGAGAGGATTCACAAGACAAGAACTTGTGACTTATTCAAAAAAATTAAAAAAATCTAGTTCATTAATTCAGTGGAAATGGGCTTTTCGTTATCAATGGATTATCACCAAACTATGAGTGTAAAAATAGAAACCGTCGCTACAGAATTGCCCAAGTATTCTCGTGCCACAGCGGAAATTATTCCGTTTTTAGATGCATGGCTGATTGGGCAAGATGAACGCTTTGTGCGGAAAGTAAAGAAGATTTTTGAAAATGCTGCTGTAGACAAACGGTATTCCATTATGGATCCGAGCGAAGTGTTCTCCGCCACATCTTTTGAAGAAAAAAATGACATTTATGTTCGGGAAGTAATTAGTCTCGGTGAGAAGGTACTCCAGAAAGCACTAGATAAAGCCAATTGGAAACCGCAGGACATAGATTATATTATCACGGTGAGTTGCACGGGAATTATGATTCCATCTTTGGATGCATACCTAGTCAATAAGCTCAAAATGAAACAAGATATTGTACGATTACCAGTGACGGAAATGGGTTGCGCCGCAGGAATCTCTGGAATCATCTACGCTAGAAATTTTCTAAAAGCCAATCCAGGGAAAAGAGCCGCCGTTATTGCCGTAGAATCCCCAACTGCTACTTTTCAGTTGAATGATTTTTCTATGGCGAACATCGTGAGCGCAGCTATTTTCGGTGACGGTGCGGCATGTGTACTATTGACCTCTGACAAAGATTCAAATGGACCAACGATTGTTGATGATGAAATGTATCATTTTTATGACAATGTACATATGATGGGTTTCAAACTGACAAACTCTGGGCTACAAATGATTTTAGATATTGAAGTACCCGATACTATTGCGACGCATTTTCCTCAGATTATTCATCCATTTTTGAATAAGAACAATTTAGAAATCGCATCAATTGATCACCTCATTTTTCATCCGGGCGGCAAAAAAATAGTGCAAACTGTCGAGGAATTGTTTGCTGGATTAGGAAAGAATATTGACGCCACCAAAGATGTTTTACGAACATATGGAAACATGTCGAGTGCTACCGTATTATATGTCTTAGAAAAAATAATGGAAACCCAACCTAAAAAAGGCGAGAAAGGACTGATGCTAAGCTTTGGCCCAGGTTTTTCGGCTCAAAAAGTACTAATAGAATTTTAGAATGAATGCAACGGAAATAATAGCAAGACTGCCATATCAAAAACCATTTTTGTTTGTGGATGAGTTGCTTCATGTTGATAAAAATGGAGCAAAAGGCACCTTTACTTTTGATGAAAATCTAGAGTTTTATAAAGGTCATTTCAAAACAAAAGCAGTGACGCCTGGTGTAATTTTAATTGAGACTATGGCGCAAATAGGTGTGGTTTGTCTAGGTATCTATTTGCTGCACGATACATTTAATTCAAATTCCGTAATTGCCTTAACATCAGCAGAAGTAGAATTTTTAAAGCCTGTTTATCCAAACACAAAAGTAATAGTCAAATCAGAGAAAATTTACTTCAGATTTGGAAAGTTAAAATGTAAAGTTGTCCTTGAAAATGAAAAAGGAGAAGCACTTTGTAATGGTACAATTGCTGGAATGATTAGTTAATCAGATGAATAGAAGAGTTGTCATCACTGGTTTAGGAGTTGTTGCACCGAATGGAGTAGGAGTAGCAGCGTTCCTGCATGCGATTCAAAATGGTATATCCGGAATCCGCTTTGATCAAGAGTTGGCGGATTTGCAGTTCTCCTGTCAAATTTCAGGAAAGCCAACAATTACAGAGGAAATGAAGCGTCAATATTTCGAAGAATTAGAATTGCGGAATTTTAACGCCTCTGGCATTCTATATGGCGTTATGGCTGGGATGGAGGCGTGGCAAGATGCGGGATTACCTGTAGAAAACCAAGAAGAACCCGATTGGGATTCCGGAACTATTTTCGGTACGGGAACATCGGGAATTGATAAATTTCGAGAAAGTATTTACAAGATTGATGATCTTCAAACAAGACGATTGGGAAGTACTGCTGTTGCACAAACCATGAACAGCGGCGTTAGTGCCTACTTAGGTGGAAAGTTAGGACTGGGAAACCAAGTAACAACAAATTCCTCCGCTTGCACCACGGGAACGGAAAGCATTCTAATGGCTTATGAAAGAATCAAATCTGGACAAGCAAAGCGAATGCTAGCAGGAAGTACGAGCGATTCTGGACCGTACATTTGGGGTGGATTTGATGCAATGAAAGTTTGTACATTTAAACACAATGACACGCCAGAGGAAGGTTCACGACCAATAAGTGCAAGTGCTTCAGGCTTTGTGCCCGGTAGCGGAGCAGGCGCCTTATTATTAGAGGACTTAGAAACCGCTTTAGCACGCAAAGCAAAAATCTATGGCGAAGTTCTAGGAGGAAATTGCAACTCTGGTGGACAAAGAGGAGAAGGAACGATGACAGCGCCGAATTCGAAAGCAGTACAAAAATGTATTAAAGATGCCTTAGTTAGTGCTGGTATTGAGGCGACAGACATCGACCTAATCAACGGTCATTTAACGGCGACATCAAAAGATAGTTTAGAAATATTGAATTGGACGGAAGCGCTACAACTAAAAGGAGACGAATTTCCTTATATCAATTCTTTAAAATCGATGACAGGCCATTGTTTATCTGGTGCTGGCGGAATTGAATGCGTCGCAAGTGTGCTACAATTGCATCATGGTTTTATTTTTCCGAATAGCAACTGCACGGATTTACATCCAGATATTATAGCATTAATTGGCGAAAATTCAGCTTTACAAAGATCTATTCACAAAGACATTACAATAATCGCTAAAGCTAATTTCGGATTTGGCGACGTCAACGGCTGTGTGATTTTCAAAAAATATAAAAATTAGTATCATGGAAAGAACACAAATTATTGAGCAACTAAAAATTATAATCAAACCATTTACAAAGGAAGAACAAGCCTTTGAAAATTTGACAGAAACAACAGATTTTATTAATGATTTGAAGATTAATTCTGCCAATTTGGTTGATATCGTTTTAGATATCGAAGATGCTTTTCATATCGTAATTGATGACCAATCGATGGCAAAGATGTTGAATTTGGGCGCAGCGCTAGACATCATCGAGACAAAACTAAACGCATTATGATTGGCAACGATATTATAGATCTCGACCAGGCACGTGCTGATAGCAATTGGAAACGAAAGGGTTTCTTGGATAAGATTTTTACGGAAAATGAACAGCAATTGATTTTTTCAGCTGATAACCAAGAGTTAATGGTTTGGAATTTATGGAGTAGGAAAGAGGCTGCTTATAAGATTTACAATCGCCAAAGTAAGGAAAGATTTTATATTCCACGACGACTAGAGTGCAGTAGTGTTTTCAGTGAAAAGAATCATTTTTTTGGACAAGTCAATATTGAAAGAAAAATGTACTTTACTAGAACTTCCATCCACGGTTCCAAAATCTATACAGAAGCAGTGACAAACTTGAACTATTTTCAGAGAATAACAGCCATTGCTATTGAAGATGTTTATAAAGACAACTATGGAATCCCATTTGCTTATGGTACAAATAATCCAGTATCAAGAACGCATCATGGTCGTTTTGAACGTTGTATTCAACTAGATATTAATTCCCAATCTCGACTTTAGTTTCATAAACAATAGGGCAATGGTGTATGCATCTTCTCCCGATGAGTGTCTTTCGTTTTTGTCGACTTTAAATATTTGGCATAAATCGTCAACTGAAAACGGTTTGTCCGTGCTGTCAATCAGCTTTCGGTACATGATTTCAATATCAATTGCCTCATTCTTTAATCGACTGCAACCCAATTTATACAGTGCTTCATTAATCATTTCTATGTCAAAATGAATGCGATGGCCCACCAAAATAGCATTTCCAATAAAGTCTATAAAAGCCTGAATTGCCTCGGGTTCTCCTAATTTGGGCAACTTACTTTCGACGATAAACTCGTTGGAAAGGCCATTGTCATGCAAGAATATGTACTGTAAAAGAATGACTTCAAAAAAATCACCAACAACGATGGTATTGTTTTCTACGGTAACTGCTCCGATGGAGAGAATAACATCTTTGGACGGATTGAGACCACTAGTTTCTGTACTGATTACTACAAAACGATTCGACTTTCGTTCAAATTTTGCACTGTAATTCTTCCAAAACTCTGGATATTCTTTATTCAAATTTTTGATCCAATCAAGCATAATTAAGAGAATTGAGTCAATTGAAAACTATCTTTTATTAATTCCTCCAAATCTTTCATAGGAGCAAGAGCGCTTTTTAAGATTTCACGATCCGCTTTAGAAAGTTCTTCAATAGTAATATATTGCCCGGAATTATCATTTCGTAATCCTTCTAATGTTCTGAACTTCGAAAGGACTAGGAAAGCCTCCGCACAATTTAGAAAAATTTCAGAATGCTTAGGATCTTCCATAGCTAATTGTTTAAAGCGCATGTAGGTGTTGTTGATACCTTTAATATTATTACTCATCGTAAACAAACGCGATCCGTCAATTAGCGGCATGAGGGCCTTGGTTTTGATATCAAACTTATCTTTATGAATGCCATCTTCTTCGACATTGAATTTCTTAAAGAAGCTAAGAGGAGCAGGTTTTTTGATGGCATCATTTCCAAGGTAATCAAAGAAAAGCTTTTGTTTTTTGATATTTGTAAAAATGACGTTGGTAATTGCTTCTTCAATTTTTGGCTCACCAAATGCGATTTCGTAGTCAAAAAATATGCTGCTTATTTCATTGCTTATTTCACCTGGAGTATTCATCCAGTTTTCATATTGTTTGATCCAGTCTGTCAATGACTTACACCAAAGCATGTTACTTGCATTATGACCGTTTGGACAAATATCATAGCCAACTTTCTCCAATGTATTTACGGTCTTTTTAGATAGCTTTAGAAAATAATCTTTTACTTCGCGGTATTTGTCCGTTGCAACATCTTCGAAAACCAAAATATTATCTTGATCTGTCAAAAGCAACTGTTCTTTACGGCCTTGACTTCCAATACATAAGAAGGCAAATCTAGCAGGAGGTGACCCCAAGTCTAAAATAGATAATTCAATCGATCTCTTCACAATCGCTAAATTAATTTCTCCAGCAATATTGCAAATATGAGTTAGTGGAACATTCTTTGAAATTGATGTTTGGATAATTTCTGTCAATCGATTTCGGACTTGCTTCAAGTCTTTAGCGTCTTTCGAACGTTTAATTTCCTTTATCAAAACCCCAGGGTTGCTGGCCTGTGCAACAATCAAATCATGCTCGGAAATAACGCCTTTAATATCTGACTTCTCAGAACCATCTTGAGTAACACACAAATGACTCACGTTATTCTTCAACATCAATAATTGCGCTTCGGCAAGAGATACATTTTCAGTAACTGTAATTACTGGTGACGACATAATTTTATCTACTGTACAGGTAATAGGAAATCGACCTGTTCCTATTTTTGATCGAATATCTGTATCTGTTATAATTCCAATTGGGAATGCGTTATCAGTCACAAAAACACTATTGGTTAAGTTGTCAGTCATGAGTTGAGCAACATCACGAACAACGCTAGTAGGTGATACTTTTATTGGCGTCTTGTTGTACGATAGGGATTGTAAATAGTGAATATCTGATTGCTGACCTGAAAAAACAACATTGTCCGAAAGCAATTTCCCTTTATTCTCGCGATCTCGTGGATCATTAGAATTGTTAGCAAAGCTTTCTAATAAGAAATTCAAAACTTCCGCATTTTGAGCTACGAAAGGTCTAAAAGTGCTAATCGGTATCGCATAAACTATCGATTCTTCTCTTGCTTTTGCGGTCATCATGTAGTTGTTTTTGGCAAAAAACGGACGTAATCCAAAAACATCACCAGGAAGACATTTATTTAGAAGCGTTTCTTCAGCATCTGCAATCACTGACAAATTGATGACGCCGGAAGCCACAACATAAAAACTATCATGCAAGCTATCATTAATCTGGAATAAAACTTTATGTTTTTCCAAATTGATCACACGGATGCTATTCGAAACCATTTTAAGTTCCTCTAGAGATAGATTGTTAAATGGCGGAAACTCTCTAAGAAATTCAGCAATTCTTTCAGCGATAACGTTCATGTTGTAATAGTATAAATCCTTTATATTATAGCGATGTTGCAAAAATAGCAAACATTGAATTAGTATTTTCTATTTAGTCCAAAAAGATAGTGGAAGATTGCAAAACTTATAAAAGAATGATTCACTTTTAATTATAATTCTTATTTATTCTATTTTACATAATATAAATTATAACTCATAAGTAAGAGCCCCAAAGTAGCAAAAGACATACTTCAATACAGCAATAAAATTAGCGTTCTTAACTAGCTATTCTAAGTCAAGATGCTATTGCTAATTAGGTTATAAACAACTATTTGACTGATTGTTAAAAACTTTTGAAGTCAAATAATAACTAAAATCGTACAAAACCAAATTATTTAAAACTAATTTTCCTACAAATGATTATAAAACATGCATTTCATCGATGAAATTAAAAAAATTAACACTTTCGTCGATGTTTTGTGTATTTAATCTATATAAATTTGACCTCGTTGAACCAACCAGAAATTTAAAAATAAATATATAATTAGATAAGCGATGAAAAAGTATTTTATAATTGTCGGATTGCTGTTAAGCTTTTTTGTAAGCGCCCAAACAGTGACCAAAAACTACACGTCTTCTTCCGCTGCTATTTCAAATCCAGAACGAGGATTTTTTAAATTCACATCGTCAAACACGCCGCTAAACCAAACTGAACTAATAAATTATCGATTAAA
>CANHEA010000045.1 GCA_947459635.1 Flavobacteriaceae bacterium
AAGAAAAAATAATACACTTACATTTGCGTATAAATCAAAAAAATTCCGGAAAACATGTTTGATTTTTCACAGTATTTAGGCTTTTTATTATTCTTAACCGTCCTAACCATAGGATTTTGGTTGATGTTTTTCTTAGTAGCTTTCGTTCAGTATTGGATTGGTGGCGCGCTTTGGGAAATGTATAAAGAGAAAAAAGCTAAAAAAGCAGCATCTAATTAATTTTAGAGCAGAAAAAAGGAACTCATTGAGTTCCTTTTTTTTTATTTAGTAGTCGTCGCCACCTTCTTCTTTCTTAGGTTTTTCACGCTCTACTTTCTGTTTATTGAATCGATACGTAAACGAAAGTGTGATTTGGCGTTCTTGTCTTTGCATTTCACTATAGGAATTGACATTGGGCAAGTTAAGGTCGTTGATTCTCTTTCTAGAATTGAAAACATCACTCACATTAAAAGCAATTGTTCCTTTGTCTTTTAATACATCTTTGCTTACTGCGAGGTTCATGCTCCCAACACCAACAGTTCTTCCTTGTGCTGTTTTTTGTGGTGCGTTATAGGTACCGTTGGTTTGAAAATCGATCTTGTACGGAAACGAGATTTTGGCATTCAAACGGGTAAACCAAGTCGAGGAAGTATTGTAGAAATCGATGGTTTTTACTTCATTGAGCGGCGTGGTGTACGAGTAGGTTCCATCTGTTATGTTATTGAAATAATTTAAATTTCCGTTCAGTTTCAACCATTTATAAGGCGTATAGTTTAAGGTAAACTCAAATCCAATTTTATTGTCTGTGGCGAGATTAAACGGCGTATTGAAAATAATCGGAATCCCATCTACAAAATTGCCCGTTTCTTTGCGCACTATTTGAAAACTACCTGTTGTTTGATTGTAATAGAGGGAAGAATTTAAAGTAACTGACCGCCATTTCTTTAGAAATCCAACATCATAAACGTCGCTGAGTGCAGGATCTAAATCTGGATTTCCCACAAAGAAATTCACGTTACTTGAGTAGGAGGAAAACGGATTGATAAATCGATCGCGTGGTCGTGTGATTCGTTTGCTATAGTTGGCCGAGATATTGGTGGATTGATTTAATTCGTAGGTTAGGAATGCACTTGGAAAAAGATTATTGTAGTTCTTGGTTGAAAAATCTTGTGTAGTCAATTGGTTGATTTGAATGTTGGAGTTTTCAAATCGAAGTCCAGTAAGGAATGAAAATTTGCCCACTTTAGATCCAATTTGAGCATATGCAGCGCTTATATTTTCCTTATATTCTAGGCTGTTCGTGAAGTTGGTATTTACGGAGAAGTTGCTGTTATTTAGGAGGTCTTCTTCGACTTTGAAGTTAGATAGTAAAGTCAAATAGTTTCCTCTAACACCCATTTCTAATTGACTTTTTTGGCCAAATGGGAAAACGTAATCTGATTGAATTAGATTTCGACTTTGTTTCTGTAGATTGGAAGTTCGCTCGGAAGAAATAAAGGCTGGTAATGGTTGAATTTCCGTTCCGTAAATGGATGAACTTTCTTTGTCAGTATCGACAGAAAATGCGCCGTCAATGGTTAACTTATGACCTTCTCTTGTAAATCTCTTGATATAGTTTGTGGTGAATTCTTGGAAATGCGTAGTTCGATACAAATCGTTGAAACGTTGTCTTTGTTCAAATGCGGCTGTTGGTGAGTAAATAGAATAAATCACATTTTCCGGATTACCACCTTTGTTAGCTCGAATGGCAAGCATGTTGGTCCATGATGACGATTTATCAATATACAACTCCATGCCGAAATTGCCATTAAAACCCTCGTTATATCTATTGTTTTTCCGGCGTTCTTCTACGTAGGAAGTCAAATTGCGATCGCTATCAAAATTCTCTTGATTGATTTTTGTATTTCCCGGTCCATTTCTTTTGGCATAACCTAAAGTTGTAAAGAAATTTGACTTATCACTCTTGATATTAAAGTTACCTGAAACACCTGAATTTTCCGGATCTCCCGCAGAAAGGATGACGCTGCCATTTAGCCCTTGATTTTTACCTTTCTTTAATATGATGTTGAGGATTCCACCGCCGCCTTCTGCATCGTAGCGTGCGGATGGGTTGGTAATCACTTCCACTTTTTCAATATTATCTGCAGGAATAATGCGCAATGCGTCGGAAATATTTACTGCATTGGAGGGTTTGCCATCAATTAGAATGGTCACATTTTCGTTGCCTCGCAGACTAACTTTTCCTTCAACATCCACTTGAACAGATGGAATGTTATCCAAAACATCGCTGACGGTTCCACCTTTAACAATGAGGTCTTGACCAACCGTATAGACTTTTTTGTCTAACTTAATGTCGATGTAGGTTTTCTCCGCGCGAACATTCACTTCTTTGAGTTGTGTAAAGTCTTCTTCAAGTGCAATAGTTCCGAGGTTGCTATTTGCTTGCAAGAGTTTTTCGGCAATTAGAAATGGTTTGAATGAAATAAATTCGGCTTTGATGTTGTAAGTGCCAGGTGGCACACTGGCTTCGAATTGCCCTTTGTTATTGGTAATTCCACCTCCAATTATCTTAGGATCTTGGATGTTGACTAAAGTAATCGTCGCATATTCTAGTGGCTGTTGACTTGTTTTTTCTACAATGGTGCCCGTTATTTTTATTTTTGGAAGGTTAGGTTTATTTTGGCCAAAACTTAAAAAAGTAAAGAAAAGGAGTAGTGAAGTAGCAATGGATCTAATGAATAACATGGGTAGAATTTAATTTACAAATTTAAAGCTTGGTCTGGCAAACTTTCCTAATCTTTCGTTAAATGAAAGTGCGCTTCATTATAGAATTGCCTTCGCTTTATCATATGGTCGCGCAATCACGGCTTTGTTTCCATTTATAACAATGGGTCTTTCTATTAAGATGGGATTTTGTACCATCGCCTGAATTACCTCGGTGTCGGACATTGATTTATTTTTGAAGTCACTAATCCAAATAGATTCTTTTTGTCGCACCAATTCAATCGGTTTGATTTGTAGCAATTGAATAATCGCACGTAAATCTTCATAAGTTGGCGGATTGACAAGATAATTAACAACCTTAATTTCCTCTTTTGATTGGTCTAGAAATGCCAAACATTCTCGTGATTTTCCGCATCTTGGGTTGTGAAAAATGGTAACCATACAACTATATTTTTTTTGCAAAGGAATTGATTTATAAATTAAAAATTGACTAAATTGCTCAAAACCTTCTACCTTATTTTGAAGAAGCTAAACAATTGAAAATGTTTATTGAACAAGGAATTCACAGTGAAAATAAATTTTGGAAATACATTGTAGGGTCTATTTTTATAGTTGTCGCATCAACTATTGGGCAAATACCTTTGCTACTTGCGGTTATATTCAAATCGTTGGTTGATGGAAAAGTGGTGCCAGACAATCAAGATGACGTGATGAAAGTATTTGATTCGAATACCACACTTTTCTTGATTATGATTTCTTTTGTTTTTGCGATTTTCGGGGTGTACTTGGTCAACAAATATTGGCACAAACAGACTTTAATTACAATTGTAAGTTCACGGAGTACCATCGATTGGAGTAGGGTGCTCGTTTCCTTTTCGATTTGGACAGCATTCACAGTTATGTCTACACTATTGATGTATTATGGTAGTCCGGAAGATTTTACGGTTAATTTTAGACCGATTCCATTTTTGCTATTAGCAGTTATCGCCATCCTGTTCATTCCAATTCAAACTACCTGTGAAGAGCTCGTATTTAGAGGTTACTTGATGCAAGGATTTGGAAATTTGGCGCGCAACAAGTGGTTTCCGTTACTGATGACTTCTTTAATTTTTGGCGTCATGCATATTTTTAACCCCGAAGTGTCTAAAATGGGCTATATCGTTTTGGTTTATTATATCGGAACTGGTTTTTTCTTGGGAGTGATGACGTTAATGGACGAAGGATTAGAATTATCATTAGGCTTTCATGCCGCTAACAATTTGATTGGGGCTTTGCTGGTGACGACCGATTGGACCGTTTTTCAAACGAATTCCATTTTTAAAGATCTTTCGGAACCATCGGCAGGTTTTGATATTATTTTGCCTGTCCTAATTGTGTATCCTATCCTTTTAATTATCTTTAGTAAAAAATACCAATGGTCTGATTGGAAAGAAAAACTAACTGGAAAAGTTAATATTCAAGTAAACAACGAAATAGAAGAATCGTATGAGTAATCCAACGTATCACAACGTGCACAACAGCTTTAAGTTAGAAGGTTTTCACATGAATAAAGAAGACCTCTGCCGAGTTGCCTACAGTTTTATCAAAGAGGGCGAAGAATTCGAAAAGCCGGTCGGGGATTTCCTTTTAGATTGGTTTGACGACAATTCTTACATCGACATGCAAACTTCGGGATCAACAGGAGTGCCAAAAACAATTCGTATTTCCAAGCAAGCGATGGTGGAATCGGCAATTGCTACTGGGGATTTCTTTGATATCCATCCTGGGCAGAAAGTACTGCAATGTTTGCCGGTGAAGTATATCGCTGGAAAATTGATGTTTATTCGTGCTTTTATTTTGGGGTTGGAAATGAATTTTGTGGCGCCAACTTCAACACCGCTATATAATAATGACACCGAATACGATTTTATTGCGATGGTACCATTGCAAGCTAAACACTCCCTGAAGGAATTAAGAAAGGTGAAGAAATTAATTATTGGTGGCTCAATGATTAGTAAATCACTTGAAACTGAATTAAAGAAGTTGCCGACAGAAGTCTATGAAACTTATGGAATGACTGAAACTATTACTCATATTGCTGCCAAAAAAATAGGAGAGAAGTGTTTTACGGTTTTACCCAACGTAACGATTTCTTATGATGATCGAAATTGCTTGGTCATTCATGCGCCGAGAATTTCAGATGATATTATTATTACCAATGATTTGGTTGAATTGGTGAATGAAAATCAGTTTGTGTTTTTGGGTAGATTTGATAACATAGTTAATAGTGGTGGAATAAAATTGATTCCAGAGCAAATAGAAAAAAAATTGGCAGGAAAAATTGAAGGCCGTTATTTTGTCACTGGCCAAAAAGATGAGGAATTGGGAGAGAAACTAATTCTTATTGTGGAAGGCGAAAAGCGGGAAATAGATAGCGCAGTATATGGTCATCTAGATAAGTATGAAAAACCTAAGGACGTTTATTTCTTATCTAAATTTAAAGAAACTGAAAACGGAAAAATTATGCGAAACGAAACAAAAGCGTTACTTGCTTAAAGAGAAAGGCACTTCGATTGAAGTGCCTTTTTTTTTATAGGATAATGTCATCTATTTTTCCATTTTAAAATAGTAATCTGCAGAATGTTTACCGCCGCCGTAAAAGAGAAAAAATATAGCGATACCAAAAGCAGCAGTCGACAAAATCAGGTTGTTTGCATTCATGACACCAAGAAAATTAATCAACACAGCACCTAGTAAAATCGGAAGTTGAGCAATAATCGCCCATCTGGTTAGCAAGCCAAATACAATCATGATTCCACCCATGATATGTGCTGATGCTATGTAGTGAAAGGTTAACATGCCGCCCATAAAATTGCTTACTGGCGCAATTACATCTTCAAATTCTCGACTGTGGGTGATAAAGGAAAATCCTTTTAGAAGTAAAAAAGCACCAAACCCAATTCTCAAAATGTCGAGTGAATAATACGTATGAGCATTCGCCCATTTATTCATTTTTTTTACATTGTCCATAGTTAGTTGATTTTGAAATTTATACTAAGTTATTAATTAATAACGAATTATATAACAATTAAATTGTTAATTATCAACATATAAACAACTAAAAATATTAAAACCCTACATGTTCTATAAACAAGTTCTTACTTAAAATGGCTTGACTTCGACGAAGAAGTGATCTTTCAAAACATCAACATCTTTAAGTTTGGCTACTTTTATTTTCGATTTTTGCCATGTCGTCGTTGGATTGACTCTGGTTTTCTTTCCTTTTATAATCAGGTCTATCGGCATAGAAAAGCTGATGATATTGCTATTCCAGCGGTATTCAAGATGTTTTTTATTGATTTTATACTCAAGGATTGGTGTTCCAACGTACTTTAAATACTCGTCAAAAACAGGAGTGAGGTTGACTCCGCTTTCTTGGTTAAAAAAGGCAACAACCGTTTCAGTGTCAATTATTTTATGTCGAAAAATTATGGAATACTTCAGCAGCATTGCCCACCATTTTTCGTCATTATTAATTATGTGCCTAATGGTGTTGAGCATTAATGCGCCTTTATAATACATGTCGTAGGTGCCTTTATAATTTACGCCGTAAGGACCAATAATTGGTTTGTCATTCAGAATGTTGCACTGGTTGCCATTAATATACTGTATTGCCTTTTCATAGCCGTAATTACATTCGATAAACACAGATTCGGCATACATCGCAAACGCTTCATGAATCCACATGTCCGCAATATCTTTGGAAGTAATGCTATTTCCAAACCACTCATGAGCACTTTCGTGAATAATAATATAATCGAATAAAAATCCAACTCCGGTTTTTGACAAATCAGTTCCAGCATAACCAGTCAAATACTTATTCCCATAAGAAACAGCACTTTGATTCTCCATACCCAAAAAACTAGTTTCAACTAGTTTGTATCCATCTTCTTTAAAGGGATAGGCTCCTAATTTACTTTGAAAG
Organism: Flavobacteriaceae bacterium; assembly: GCA_947459635.1. Lineage (GTDB taxonomy): Bacteria > Bacteroidota > Bacteroidia > Flavobacteriales > Flavobacteriaceae > Flavobacterium. The sequence continues at coordinate 6,668 of CANHEA010000045.1, forward strand.
CAATCCATCATTGGTTTTACTTGTTCAAACTGTGCTCTCGCTTTGCTTTCGTTTTCGCGCAAGACATAATAGTCTAAGTCTAAACCTTTATAGTTTTCACCAAAGTGAATATAATCGCCAATGTTAATCGTAATGTCATAATTATTAATCGGATTCTTCACTTCCCAATCCCAGCGCGTGTAACCATTTCCTAGGTCTTCACTTCCAAGTAGGCGACCATTGGAGACATCCATTAATCCGTTAGGAACTGCAACCTTTATCGTGGCTCCCAAATCGGGTTCGTCCGTTTGGGAATCTTTACAAGGATACCAAAGACTAGCGCCAGTGCCTTGAGCTGCTACACCAATCCAGTCTTTACCATTAGAATCTTTTTTATAAACAAATCCTCCCTTTCCCCATGGTGGATAGACCGCGATATTTGGGTTTCCAGAATAATAAAAGATAATTTTCTGCTGAGAATCTTTGGCTAAAGGAGTTTCAAAATCAATAAAGACGGCATTAAATTCCCTTTTATATTTCAATTTCGTTGCGCTTAGAACAATGCTATCAATTTGCATGTTCGCAAATAAATCCAATTGGATTCTAGAAGTATTTTCAAGAACATTAAAACTGATTTCATTAAAACCTGTCATAGATTTTTGCTCAGGATTAATTGTAAGATTCAAATCGTATCTCAAAATATCGTAACAAGTTCTTTCAATTCGCAAGCTTCCCTGTAGCGAATCCTTTCTGGTGAAGGTTTCCTGCCCATTGACAATGAATCCCAATAGCAAAAGCAAAACCGTAAGCAGCTCGCAAAGACGCAAAGACGCAAAGTTTTTCATATAGAAAAGTTTTAGGACCGACAACGGTTACACCTGAATTACACCAAGATTAAATTTCTTTTCAATAGGAGCGTGGTTCGCTGCTTCAATTCCCATAGAAATCCATGTTCTTGTGTCTAGCGGATCAATTATCGCGTCTGTCCACAAGCGAGATGCGGCGTAGTACGGAGAAACTTGCGCATCGTAACGGGCTTTGATAATATCAAACAATTCTTTTTCTTTAACTTCATCCACGATTTCACCTTTGGCTTTCAAAGAAGAAGCTTCAATTTGAGCTAATACTTTTGCAGCCTGTGTTCCGCCCATAACGGCTAGTTCGGCGCTTGGCCAGGCAAATATCAATCTAGGATCATAGGCTTTTCCGCACATCGCATAATTGCCAGCTCCATAGGAATTCCCAACAATAACAGTGAATTTTGGTACCACAGAGTTTGAAACTGCATTGACCATTTTCGCACCATCTTTAATGATGCCGCCATGTTCTGATTTGGAACCGACCATAAAACCAGTTACATCTTGAACAAAAACCAATGGTATTTTCTTTTGGTTGCAATTGGCGATAAAACGAGTGGCTTTGTCCGCCGAATCCGAGTAAATTGCCCCGCCAAATTGCATTTCACCTTTGGCAGTTTTGACTACTTTTCTTTGATTGGCAACTATTCCGACAGCCCATCCATCAATTCTGGCATAAGCGGTAATTAAGGTTTTGCCGTAATCGCCTTTATATTCATCAAACTCCGAATTATCGACAAGTCTTTTGATTACCTCGTACATGTCGTATTGGTCAGCACGTGACTTGGGAATTATACCAAATATTTCTTTTTCATCGAGTGCTGGTTTTTCTGCTTTTACTCTATTGAAACCTGCTTTTTCGTAGTCACCAATTTTTCCGACGATACTCTTAATTCGATCTAAGGCATCTTTGTCGTCTTTGGCTTTGTAGTCTGTAACGCCTGAAATCGAGCAATGCGTTGTGGCGCCGCCAAGGGTTTCGTTATCGATAGTCTCGCCAATTGCGGCTTTAACTAAATAACTTCCTGCTAAGAAAATACTACCTGTCTTATCTACAATCATCGCTTCATCACTCATAATAGGTAAGTAAGCGCCGCCTGCGACACAACTTCCCATCACTGCTGCAATTTGAGTAATTCCCATGCTTGACATGATGGCATTGTTTCGGAAGATTCTTCCAAAGTGTTCTTTGTCTGGGAAAATTTCATCTTGCATCGGCAAATAAACACCGGCAGAATCTACGAGATAAATAATGGGTAGCCGATTTTCCATGGCCAATTCTTGTGCTCGTAAATTCTTTTTTCCAGTTATCGGAAACCAAGCACCTGCTTTAACAGTAGCATCGTTAGCAACGACAATACATTGTTTCCCTGCGACATAACCAATTTTAACGACCACGCCACCTGACGGACAACCGCCATGTTCTGCATACATTCCATCGCCAACAAATGCGCCTATTTCAATTGACTTTGCTTTTGGATCAAGTAAGTAATCAATTCGTTCGCGGGCAGTCATTTTTCCCTCGTCATGCAGTTTTTGAATTCTTTTTTCACCACCGCCCATTCTTACTTTGGCGAAACGCTGCTTTAAATCAGATAATAAAAGTTTGTTATGATCTTCGTTTTTGTTGAAGTTAATGTCCATTTTTATTGGCTTTGTGATGTTTTACGTTTGAGAAGCGCTAAAGTACGAAAACGTTTGAAATAAAAAAGAGTCGATTTTATGCGCTATTTATTATGCTAGTTATTTTTGTAAAGTTAATGTTAACTTAACATTGAATTTCTAACTTTGACCCATAAAATAAATATTATGTCATTAAACCGTTTTTTCCAGTTTTTGGTTCCTAAAGATACAAAGTTCTTTCCTTTATTTGAACAAGCCTCAGCAGCGTTGATTCTTCTCGCAGAAACACTTCATGAAGCCGTAAATGCACCGAAGGACGAAAGAGAAGATTCCTTTAAAAAGATTGCGGAGTTAGAAGGAATAATCGAAGAAATTACACATAAGACCCATTTAGAATTAAGTAAAAATTTCATTACACCCTTCGATAGAGAAGATATCCATTCCCTTATTAAGTCTATTGATAATGTAGCAGATTTGATGCATGGTGCGGCCAGTAGAATGAGTTTGTACCAAGTGGAAAAAATCACCAAATCAATTCGAAAGTTGACGGAGATCAATTTGGAAGCTTGTCAGTTGATTGGCGTTGGGATTAGAGAATTGAAGGTGATGAACAACAAAGCTATCAAAGAAACTTGCAAAAAAATAAACAAATTAGAAAGCAAAGCCGACGAAGTTTTTGATAAAGCGGTAGCTGATATTTTTGAAAATGAAACCGATGCCAAGAACATCATTAAGTATAAAGAAGTGCTATCTTCACTTGAAGCGGCATCAGACAAATGTAAAAGTGTTTCCAATGTCATGGAACAAATTTCAGTAAAACACTCATAAATAGTATCCTAAACACCTCTTTATGGATTTTACTTTACTTATCGTTATCATTGTTCTTGCTTTACTCTTTGATTATATCAATGGTTTTCACGATGCTGCCAATTCGATTGCGACAATTGTAGCGACAAAGGTTTTGTCTCCATTTCAAGCGGTGGTTTGGGCCGCATTTTTCAACTTTTTAGCTTATTGGGTTTTTGGATTTGGCGTGGCGGATACGGTTGCTAAAACGGCTAAAACAGAGCATATTGACTTGGTTGTTATCCTCTCGGGAGTAATTGCAGCCATTATATGGAATTTGATTACATGGTGGAAAGGTATTCCGTCTTCTTCCTCCCATACTTTAATTGGCGGTTTTGCCGGAGCAGCGATTGCCCATGCTGGTTTCAATGTGGTGAATTGGTATAAACCTAGTACAGATGGTGGATTGCCATCTGGAGTTTTAATTGTCATTGCGTTTATTGTCTTGGCGCCATTGTTAGGGATGATTATTTCTTATTTCATATCACTTTGGTTGATGTATTCTTCCAAAAAGAATATTTACCCCAAGATTTTAACTTTGGTTTTGATGGGACTGGCGGTTTGGTTCTTGTCTGCAGTATTGGTGTCCTATTGTGACATAAAGAAACCTAGATTTGACAGTCATTTCTTGAGTGTAGTGGCGGAACCTTCTAATATCAAATGGTTATTGGTTGCTCTTATATTCTTTAGCATCGCCATTTTTAATTTGCTTTTTAGTTACTTTTCAACAGCAAAGTCAGAAGCGATTTTGAAGAAAATGCAGTTGTTGTCATCGGCTTCTTTTAGTTTAGGACATGGTGGAAATGATTCGCAAAAAGTAATGGGGATCATCGCAGCAGCGGTTGCAGTTTATTTACATACCCATCCACATGTGAACATGTCATTGGGTTGGTTAGATTTAGATGTGGTGTTGCCTTCTGAAAAAGACGGTGTTAAGATAGAAGGAAAAATGCCTGAATGGATTCCGATTGCTTGTTATACCGCAATTGCAGCAGGAACTTTAAGTGGCGGATGGAAAATTGTAAAAACGATGGGCTCCAAAATTACTAAAGTTACGGCTTTTGAAGGTGTCGTTGCGGAATCTGCAGGCGCCTTGACTTTGTTTATGACAGAACATTTTAAAATACCTGTATCGACAACTCATACTATTACTGGATCTATTATTGGCGTAGGGGTTACCAAAAGAGTTTCAGCAGTTCGATGGGGCGTGACCGTAAAACTTTTATGGGCTTGGATATTGACCATTCCTGTTTCTGCAGTAATTGCCTCTGTAGTATATTATTTGATGCACGCAATTCTGTAAAGCAAAGAGTTTTCTGAATACATGACAAATAAAAAAGAAGTCCAATGAGTAATACATTGGACTTCTTTTTTGTTTTATACCATTCAATTAGAAAAATATTTTTCTATTTAATCGATTGTCCTAGCCCTGATCGCAGCGGCATCCTTTTGCGCCAAGGGTTATTTTGTTTTTATCCAAAATTTAATGCGCAAAAGATAAAGCGTAGAGCAGGAAACAGCTCCTAAAAAAAACTTATTTTATCAATCGTTTGATAGCAGCCCATTGTTTTAAGGCGTCTCGCGCATCGCAAGCCGGATAGCCTAAGACTACTTTTCCAGCTTCGACATCTGCAGCCACACCAGAACCCGCGCCAACAATGGCACCGTCTCCGATAGTCAAATGGTCTTTGATGGAAGCGCTTCCGCCAATCATCACGCCATCGCCTAAAGTCACAGAACCTGCGAGGCCTGAATTTCCCGCCATGATGCAGAATTTGCCTAATTTGGAGTTGTGTCCGATTTGCACTAAGTTGTCGATTTTGCAACCATCGCCTAGGATTGTTGAACTAAATTTTCCTCTATCAACAGAAGAGTTGGCGCCAATTTCAACATTATTCCCGATGACCACATTTCCGATTTGTGGAATTTTTGCTAGGCCACGTTGGGGGCAAGGCCGAAAGCCAAAACCGTCCGCTCCAATCGTAGCGTTGGGATGAATAATACAATCATTGCCGATATGACAACGTTCGCGCACTACAGCGCCAGGCCAAATCACGGTGTTTTTTCCGATGGTGCATTCGTCTAAAATTGTGACGTTGGGATAGATGGTGGTGTTTTCTCCAATGTGAACTTGTGGACCAATATAACTTCCAGCGCCCACTCGAACACCGTTTCCGAGGATTGCCGTTGGATCGATATTGGCGGTTGGATGAATGTCGACCGCAAACAATGGCGTAGGAGGTGCAAACATTTCAAGCACTTGTGACATCGCTAAATCGGCATTTTTGACTTTAATAAAAGCCTTGTTTTCTCCAGGTTCGATGGAAATATCTTCGTTTACAATGGCAGCGCAGGCCTTAGAATTTTGCCATAACTTTTCATATTTTTTATGTCCAATAAAAGAAATTTCAGATTGCTTTGCGAGTTCTAATTGTTCTGGCGCCGAGATTTCTATTGAACTTTCTCCGATGATGATGCCTTTTAGAACTTCGTTAATTTCCGCTATTGAGTAGGTTTTCATATAGTCTTATTTGAGTTTATTTTTTCAAATAAAATGAATTGTGTTTAGATATACAAGCAAATAAGTTTTAATTGGCGAAAAGGAGTGAATTATATAAGATTTAGAATTTATTGTACAAAGGATTAGGGAAGTTTGGAATTAAGTTTAAGAACTTATCTGAAAGATCCTTTATGAAGCACTTGACATCAAAACTACTATTCGTTTTTTGTAGCATTTTACCTTTTTTTACAGCAGCTCAAGTGCAAGCATTATTCAATGACAAAAATCAGCCGAGAACGATGACGCAACGCTGGGAGTTGGACACGACTGCTGTTCGAGGTACTTTCTTAGTCACGCCCTACAAGCCCATTTATATTCTGCCAGTTCGATGGTCGAGTTTACCCAATGAACAACCTTATTCAGGTAATGGAAATGCTGATTATGTTGCACCGCCAGGCCTAAATTATAATAACATTGAAACCAAATTTCAGTTGAGTTTTAAAATAAAGATACTTCAAAGCATTTTTTGGGGTCATGGCGATTTGTGGGTAGCGTATACCCAAGTTTCGAATTGGCAATTATACAACGCTAATTTATCTCGCCCGTTTCGAGAAATTAATTATGAACCTGAAGTGATACTGAATTTCCCCGTAAAAATTAAGCTTTTCGGATTCAAAACAAGAATGGCTGGAATTTCATTTGATCACCAATCGAATGGAAAGAGCAATCCGTTTTCAAGAAGTTGGAATAGAATCATTTTTCAATTCGGAATAGAGCTTGGCAATTGGAGTGTTTATGCTCGGCCTTGGTTTCGATTACGTTCCATCAAAGACGATAATCCTGATATTTCAACATACATCGGGCGTGGTGATTTGAATGTGATTTATGCTAGAAATGGCAATGTTTTTTCCTTAGTCGAAAGTAATAATCTAGGTTTTGGTTCAAGAATTCGAGGTAATGCCACTTTTTCCTGGTCATATCCCATCAAAGGAAATTTGAAAGGTTTTCTGCAAATTTCCCATGGCTATGGTGAAACACTAATTGATTATAATAACCGGCAGACGACCATAGGCATTGGCGTTTCTTTGATCGAGTGGTTGTAACTATGTTGCCGACCGACTAGCTAAAGTCATTAATTGAAGCACTGTTTTCCAATTTCGACTCGTGGCTTTTAGTTTCAATTTTCCTTCAATCACAGCATTCGTCAATTTGGTGTTGCCAGGAGAATCAGCATACCACAAATACAGCACCTTGTTTTTACTGACAAATTGGTCGTTCCCGAAATGAACCGCTTGTAAACTCTGTAAATTATTATTCGTTGGAACATCCGAAAGGAAAGCTACATAAGGTTGCGTCGGGTTTGCTGCGCTTTCTTTGACGAAAGGATTTTCATTAAGAATTTGTGCTAACTCCTGTAAAGTTGTGATGCGTACTGGAACATCAAAACCGAATTGTTTAAATATAATTTGTGAAATCTGGTGCTCTAAAGCAGCCGCATTTTCGTTCTCACTATCAAAGATAATATTGCCACTTTGAATATACGTTGCAACATTATGCAAACCATTGTTTACCAAAACTTCACGCAATAATTCCATCTTAATGATCTTATGACCACTAACATTTATTCCACGCAATAAAGCGACATATGTTTTCATAGAGATTTTTCTAAACGTCAACCGACAACTCACAACTCACAACCGATAACCCACAACTGCCAACTATTCTTCCTTCTGTCCCATCATCATTAAAAATGCCTTCAAAAATTCGTCGATATTGCCATTCATCACGCCTTCTACATCGCTGGTTTCTAGTCCGGTTCGGACATCTTTCACCAATTTATACGGATGCATGACGTAGTTTCGAATTTGCGATCCCCATTCGATTTTCATTTTTCCTGCTTCGATGTCATTGCGCTGCTCTTGTCGCTTCTTCATTTCGATTTCGTACAACTGCGATTTCAACATTTGCATCGCACGTTGCCGGTTATCTTGCTGTGAACGCGTTTCGGAACATTGAATTTGAATGCCTGTTGGTTTGTGAAACAACTGCACTTTGGTTTCTACTTTATTGACGTTTTGTCCACCAGCGCCACTCGAACGCGAAGTGATAATATCGATGTCTGCTGGATTGATGTCAATTTCAATCGTATCATCCACCAAAGGATAAACATATACGGAAACAAAGGAAGTATGGCGTTTGGCATTACTGTCGAAAGGTGAAATTCGAACCAAACGATGTACGCCGTTTTCTCCTTTCAAATAACCAAAAGCGTAATCGCCTTCTATTTCAAGCGTGACGGTTTTGATTCCAGCTGCTTCGCCTTTTTGAAAATTCAGTTCTTTAATTTTGTAGCCTTCTTTTTCCGCCCACATCATATACATGCGCATGAGCATTTCCGCCCAATCGCAACTTTCTGTTCCGCCTGCGCCAGCTGTAATTTGAATGACCGCGCTCAATGGATCCGCTTCGTCAGAAAGCATGTTCTTGAACTCGATATTTTCGATAAATGAATTGGTCAGTCTAAACTGTTCATCTAACTCATCGACAGTCAATTCGCCTTCTTTATAAAACTCAAAAGCCAATTGTAATTCATCGGTAAGGACGACTGCTTTTTCGTAATCTTCTACCCACTTTTTCTTGGATCTCAGATTCTTGACGAGCAGTTCCGCTTCTTTGGGATTGTCCCAAAAGTTCGGGGCAAAAGTCTTTTCTTCTTCGTTAGAAATTTCTATCAGTTTGGCATCAATGTCAAAGATACCTCCTCAACGCACCAAGGCGTTCTACAATACCTTTTATTTGTTCGGTAGTTGTCATAAATTATATTTAATTTTGGCGATGATTTTTAGGAGCTAATCCCGCTATCCGTTGCAATCTTTTTTGTTTTTTGTCACCCCGAGCGCAGTCGAGGGGCTTTTTGCAAAAAATAAAAAAGGATTTCCACTACTATCGGGGCTAGGGCTCTGTCTTCAATCGAAATTTTGAAAAACAAAAGTAAACTATCTACACTTGATATGGAAATAAATTTAATCAGCGACACGGTAACCAAACCATCACCGGAAATGCTACAAGCTATGTTTAATGCCAAAGTGGGCGACGACGTATTCAAGCAAGACCCTACAGTCAATGCTTTCGAAAAAATGGTGGCTGACTTATTTGGGATGGAAGCTGCGTTGTTCTTTCCTTCTGGGACGATGGCAAATCAGACGGCTATTAAACTGAATACCAATCCAGGAGATCAGATTATTTGTGATAAATGGTCGCACATTCATTTGTATGAGTCCGGTGGCGCTTCTTTTAATAGTGGCGTCAACTTCAATTTGTTGGATGGAAATCGAGGATTGATTACCGCGGAGCAAGTCAAAAATGGCATTAACGATCCTGAGTTTTATCACACGCCATTGTCAAAGATGGTTGGCATCGAAAACACCACAAACAAAGGCGGCGGCGCTTGTTATGAGATAGAGGAATTGCAAAAAATAAAGCAAGTTTGCAAAGATCACAACCTAAAATATCATTTAGACGGCGCCCGATTATGGAACGCGCTTATTGCTAAAAAGCAACAACCAAAACAATACGGAGAACTCTTCGATACGATTTCGGTTTGTTTTTCGAAAGGATTGGGCGCGCCGATTGGTTCTGTTTTGCTTTCTGATGCGGCTACAATGAAAAAAGCACTTCGAATTCGTAAAATATTTGGTGGCAATATGCGCCAATCGGGTTATTTAGCGGCGGCTGGAATTTATGCGTTGCAAAACAACATCAATAGATTAGAAGACGACCACAGAAGAGCGAAGGAATTGGGTGCACAGTTGGCCTCTTGCGCTTGGGTTTCAAAAGTAGAACCTGTAGAAACGAACATTGTCGTTTTTGCCGTAGCATCGCATTTGAACGATAAAGAAGTAATTGACAAACTGGCGCAAAAAGGCATTGCGATTAGCTTATTGGCGAAAAATACGTTGCGTATGGTAACCCATCTCGATTACCGAGAAGTGATGCATTCTTATGTTTTGGAAACGCTGGAAAAAATGGAATTGTAGTTATTTGAACATATCTTCCATTCCGGGAATCATGGGAAGATCCATTTTAGAGACGGCGTCGATTTCGGCAGTGTGGACAGCAGTTGCTTTCTCGATAGCTTTGTTGATCACTAGTATCAAATAATCTTCTAATTGCTCTTTGTCTTCTAATAAAGTGTCATCAATATTTATCGACTTTATTTGATTGTTGGCTGATATGGAGACTTTTAAAAGTTGGTCAGTACTTTGTTCATCGACAAAAATAGTGTCCAATCTTTTTTTAGTTTGCGCTACTTTCTCTTGGGTTTCTTTCATTTTGCCCATCATTCCCATTAAATCTCCAAACATGTTGATAATTTTTATGATTAATACTTTGCGAAAGTACTAAATTGCATGAAATAAAATCCCAAAAATAATCAATGAAAAATTTCCTACTTGTTTGTTGCCTTTATGCTATTTTTGCAACCTCTTACGCTCAAAATACAAAAGAAAACATGTCAAATCTAAAAGCACCAATAGCACCTATAAAACCAAATCAACTCGAAAAACATGGAGATGTTCGAATCGATAATTATTTTTGGCTGAATGACCGCGAGAATCCAGAAGTCATCGACTATTTGAATAAAGAGAATGACTATTACAATGCTGTTACTGCGGATACTAAGCCGTTTCAAACTGCTTTGTTTGAAGAAATGAAAGGTCGAATTAAAGAGGACGACGAATCGGTTCCTTATTTATATAACGGTTATTACTACATCACTCGATTTGAAAAAGGTCAAGATTATCCTATTTATTCCAGAAAAAAAGGAAGTTTAGAGGCTGCCGAGGAAATTATGTTCAATTGCAATGAGATGGCGAAAGGGCATAAATATTTTCAATTGGGAGGCGTTAGTATTAGTAATGACAATCAATTTGCGATTTTTTGTACGGATGTCATTGGTAGAAGAATTTATTCGTTGCAAATCAAAAACCTAGTGACGGGTGAAATCTTATCCGATAAAGTAGAGCAAACGACAGGAAATGCGGTTTGGGCCAATGATAATAAAACGATTTTCTACACCAAACAGGACGAAAAGACGTTGCGTTCGGATAAAGTATTTAAGCACAAAATGGGTGCGTCGACTGAGAAAGATGAATTAGTCTATTTTGAGAAAGACGATACGTTTAATGTTTCTGTATCGAAAAGCAAATCGAGAAAGTACATTACAATTGCCAGTGGAAGCACATTAACCGACGAATACCAGACTATTTTGGCGGATGAACCGGATAGCAAATTCAAGATTTTTCAAAAAAGAGTTCGAGGTTTAGAGTATTCGATTTCTCATTACGGCGACAGTTTTTACGTCGTGACCAATAAAGATAAGGCGACTAATTTTAAGTTGATGAAAGTCAATGAAAACAATACGTCACAAGAAAATTGGGTTGATTTGATTCCACATCGCTCCGACGTTCTAATTGAAGGAATAGATATTTTTAAAGATTATCTAGTGGTTTCTGAACGCAGCAATGGTTTGAATAAAATTCGAATCATGCCGTGGAGTGGAAAAGGGGAGTATTACTTGCCATTTGAAATAGAAACTTATACATGCTATACGACAACCAATGTAGATTTTGATACGGATGTGTTGCGCTATGGATATCAGTCGTTGGCGACGCCTTCATCGGTAATCGACTTCAACATGAAAACCAAAACCAAAGAAATTAAGAAAGAACAACAAGTTTTAGGTGGAAAATTCGATAAGAGTAATTACACAGAAGAGCGCGTTTGGGCTACTGCAACCGATGGAACTAAAGTCCCAATTTCTATGGTATATCGAAAAGGAATCAAGAGAGATGGCAAAAATCCTTTGTTATTGTATGCTTATGGTTCGTACGGAATTTCGATGGATCCGTATTTTTCAACAACGCGCTTATCGCTTATGGATCGTGGATTTATCTATGCGATTGCGCATATTCGAGGTGGCGAAGATTTAGGAAGACAATGGTATGAAGACGGGAAGCTTTTGAAGAAGAAAAATACCTTTACGGATTTTATCGACTGTTCAAAATTTGTGATTGCTGAAAAGTTCACGTCGGCAGAACATTTATATGCAGAAGGAGGTTCAGCAGGTGGTTTACTCATGGGAGCAATTGTGAATATGGCGCCACAGTTATATAATGGTGTGATTGCACAAGTGCCTTTTGTAGATGTGATGACTACCATGTTAGACGATTCTATTCCGCTAACTACTGGTGAATACGACGAGTGGGGCAATCCGAATGTAAAAAAGTATTATGATTATATGCGTTCCTATTCTCCGTACGATAATGTAAAAGCACAGGATTATCCGAACATGTATGTTTCAACCGGATTGCATGATTCGCAAGTGCAGTACTGGGAACCAGCAAAATGGGTAGCAAAATTAAGAGTCACAAAAACAAATGATAAGCAGTTATTTCTTGACACAAACATGGATGCAGGTCATGGCGGCGCTTCCGGTCGATTCGAAGCTTTGAAAGAAGTTGCGAAGGAATTTACTTTTTTATTAGATTTAGAAAAAATCAAAAAGTAATTAATTTTTTTTTGTTAGATTTGCAAGGATTTGAGGTTTGTTAAAATACCTACTGCCTTGATTAACTATTTTTTTTATGAAAGAAGAAATTAAAGCCTACAATAATGTATTAGAACTAATAGGAAATACACCTCTTATTAAGCTCAATAAAGTTACCGAAAATTATGACGGTAATTTTTATGCAAAAGTGGAAGCATTTAATCCGGGTCACTCTACAAAAGATAGAATGGCACTTTAGATCATCGAACAAGCGGAAAGAAAAGGAATTCTTTCTCCTGGTGATACCATTATTGAAACTACTTCGGGAAATACAGGTTTTAGTTTAGCGATGGTTAGTATCATTAAGGGCTACAATTGTATTTTGGCGGTGAGTTCAAAATCTTCAAAGGACAAAATCGACATGCTACGAAGTTTGGGAGCTAAAGTTTATGTTTGTCCTGCTAACGTTTCGGCTGATGACGAACGTTCCTACTACAGCGTTGCTAAAAGATTGCATGAAGAAACCAAAGGTTCGGTTTACATCAATCAATATTTCAATCAATTAAATATTGATGCGCATTATAATTCGACAGGTCCTGAAATTTGGGAACAAACCAATGGAAAAATAACCCATTTGGTCGCATGTAGCGGTACTGGAGGAACAATTTCTGGTGTTGCTAAATTTTTAAAAGAAAAAAATCCAAATATCCGAATTTTAGGTGTTGACGCTTTTGGTTCAGTGTTAAAGAAATATCACGAAACCAAGGAGTTTGACAACGACGAAATTTATCCATACAGAATTGAAGGTTTAGGAAAGAATTTAATTCCAACAGCCACCGATTTCGATTCGATTGATAAGTTTATGAAAGTAACAGATGAGTCTAGTGCGCATGCCACAAGAGAAATTGCAAAAAAAGAAGGTTTGTTTGTTGGCTATACTTCAGGTGCGGTTTTGCAAGCAATCAGACAATATGCTGAGGAAGGCGAGTTCGATGCAACGAGTAACGTCATTGCGATTTTTCCCGATCATGGTTCCCGATACATGAGCAAAGTATTTAGCGATGATTGGATGAACGAGCAAGGTTTCTTTGACAGTGTAAATGCAGAAGAAGCACAGAAGATTGAATTTATTAAGTAATATATAATTTGCAATTGATAATTGAAAATAAAAAAAGTCCCGAGTAAATCGGGACTTTTTTATGACACTATCCCGCAAAGTGTGTAAGTTAAAAAATAATAGGGTTTGACTTTTTAATTAAAGTTGAACCCTTTTTTCAAATATAGTTAAGAACTGGTTGAGGATTAATCCCCAATTTTGGATTGGCATTGACCATTTTTTGGTTGCTTCT
>CANHEA010000046.1 GCA_947459635.1 Flavobacteriaceae bacterium
AGACATTGGGGCAATGGCAATGGATTTGTTACCATTCATGACCAAAAAGCGCCAATTATTGGGAGTATCTGCATGGATATGCTCATGGTGGATGTAACAGAAATTTCTTGCTCAGAAGGAGATTCTGTCATTATTTTCGGAGAAAGTCCAACCGTGATTGAAATGTCCGAAAAACTACAAACCATTCCTTACGAAATTCTAACTGGAATTTCACAAAGAGTGAAAAGAGTTTTTTACAGAGAATAACAAAACTTGATAGAATCCTGTCGTAAATGTTAATTTATTACATAATTTAGCAGCATAAACAAATCAAATATTAACCAATCTCAATTAATTATGTTAAAAGAATTCAAGAGTTTTATTATGACAGGCAATGTGATTGAATTTGCCGTTGCTGTAATTATGGCTGGTGCTGTTGGCGCTGTAGTAAATGGTTTTGTAGCCGATATTGCGATGCCAATTGTAGGAATGTTAACTGGCGGAATGGACTTTTCATCATTGAAATACGTCTTGTCACCAGAAGTTAAAGATGCTGCTGGCGCTATTACCGCTCCAGAAAATGCAGTTCGTTACGGTGCATGGATCAACACCATCGTTAGTTTGCTTGTGGTAGGTTTTGTGATGTTTATGATCATCAAAGCGTACGGAAAAATGAAAAAACCAGCTCCCGCTCCCGCTCCATCTGGACCGACTCAAGAGGAATTGCTTACTCAAATTAGAGATTTATTGAAAAAATAATACCGCTAAATTACTTATTCTAACTAAACCATTCGTTAATTCGGATGGTTTTTCTTTTTATAAAATATGATTTCAAATGAATTTCTATCTATTTTTGTGCTTCAAAATTTAAACTTAAATTAATAAGATATGAAAGTTGCTGTTGTTGGCGCAACCGGAATGGTTGGAGAAGTGATGCTTAAGGTTTTAGCGGAAAGAAATTTCCCGGTTACAGAATTAATCCCTGTTGCCTCAGAAAAATCTATAGGTAAAGAAATTGAATATAAAGGAAAAAAATACAAGGTGGTAGGCATGCAAACCGCTGTGGATATGAAGGCTGACATTGCTTTGTTTTCGGCAGGAGGCCAAACCTCATTAGATTGGGCTCCAAAATTTGCAGCGGCAGGAACAACAGTAATCGACAATTCTTCTGCTTGGAGAATGGATCCGACCAAAAAATTAGTGGTCCCAGAAATCAACGCTTCTTTGTTGACCAAAGAAGATAAAATCATCGCCAACCCGAATTGCTCCACCATTCAAATGGTTTTGGTTTTGGCACCTTTGCACAAAAAGTATAACATCAAACGTGTGATCGTTTCGACCTATCAATCGATTACAGGAACAGGTGTGAAAGCAGTACAGCAGTTAGAAAATGAATATGCTGGCATTCAAGGCGAAATGGCTTATAAATATCCAATCCACAGAAATGCCATTCCACAATGCGATGTTTTTGAAGAAAACGGATATACTAAAGAAGAAATGAAATTGGTTCGTGAAACCCAAAAAATTATCGGTGATGCATCCATCGCTGTAACGGCCACGGCAGTAAGAGTTCCTCTTGTGGGCGGACATAGCGAGGCGGTGAATATCGAGTTCTCTAATGATTTTGATGTGAATGAAGTTCGCAATATTTTACACCATACTTCAGGCGTCGTTGTGCAAGACAACACCGATACGTATACTTATCCAATGCCGATGTATGCGCATGGAAAGGATGACGTTTTCGTAGGAAGAATTCGCCGTGATGAAAGTCAACCAAATACACTAAACATGTGGATTGTAGCAGATAATTTGCGCAAAGGAGCGGCTACAAATACCATTCAAATTGCAGAATATTTAGTTGCGAATCACTTGGTGTAAATCACGCTAAAAACAAACAATCCGCTTGCTTTGACAAAACTTAATTTTTGTTAAATCAAGCGGATTTCTTTTTTGACTTAGTTACATTTGTCGTCGATGAAGAAAAAATACATTTTTATCAATTTGACTTTAATGGCCGCGGTGTTGTTTACAATGCTGGGACAGTCCATTCATTCATTGAGTCATCTTCATCAACTTTTTAGCGAAAAGGAATGCCATCATAAATACACTGGACAAACAGAAATTTCCCATCAGCATCATCCTTTTGATCATTGTTTTGTTTGTGAATTTACGTTTGGGACATTCTTGTCTCCGAATTCTTTTCGACTGCAATTACATCCAGATTTTACCCCAACGTTGCAACTTTTTAACAGGTTTGATCTTGTAATTGACGTACTTAAAAACCAGAATTTTCTTCGCGGACCGCCGCAGTTTATTGTTTAAATAACTTTATCGATTCTTCTTTCTAAGAGAAGAAAGTAATTTCTAAACAATAAACTTTTCTACTGTGAAAAATATTTTTCTAGCCTTTTTTATAGGCCTTTCTGCTGTTGTCGCCGCACAAAATTCGATTACAGGAATCGTCGTCGACGTCAAAAATCAACCCTTAAAAAACGTTTCTGTCTATGCGCCAGAATTGCATAAAGGAACAACCACCGACGAAAATGGAAAGTATAAATTGAACCAAATTCCAACCGGAACCATCAAATTGACTTTTGTTTTGGTCGGTTATGCAACTCAAAATAATACGCTTACCATTAAGGAATCTGAGAACATCCTTAATGTAATTATGGAAGAAAAAATCTTTCAAATGGACGAAGTCATTGTTTCTACTGCTTTCAATAAATTGCAATCACAAAACGTGATGAAAGTCGAACATGCCAGTATGCGATCTTTACAAGAAAATGGAAGCGCCACACTGATTGAAGGAATTGCCACTATGCCTGGGGTTTCACAAATATCGACAGGAACATCAATCGGGAAACCTGTTATTCGTGGACTTAGCGGAAATCGTGTTCTGGTTTACTCGCAAGGCGTTCGGATTGAAAACCAACAATTTGGAGAAGAACACGGTTTGGGATTGAACGATTCTGGAATAGAGAGTGTTGAAGTTATTAAAGGTCCAGCCTCACTACTTTACGGATCTGATGCACTTGGTGGCGTCTTGTATTTTAATCCCGAAAAATTTGCCAACGCCCGCACCAGCTCGACGAATTTCAGTCAACGTGTTTTTTCAAATACTATTGGAAGCGCTACTAATTTAGGGTTTAAGACCTCTACAGAAAATTGGAAGTTTTTAGGGCGAGGCAGCTACACCACGCATTCCGACTATCGAATTCCAGAAGGAAAAAGAGTAACGAATACGAGATTCAACGAAACCGACTTTAAGACCGGAATTGGCTATAGTGACGGTAAATTTTCGACTGTATTTCGATACAATTACAATAGTTTAGACATTGGAATTCCTGAAAGTGGAGTAAGTGATCAAACAAGTTCAAAAAAAACAGACTTCCCAAAACAAGGAATTGAAAGCCATTTGTTGAGTCTCAATTCGATTTTCTTTTTAGAAAACTCAAAGTTGGATGTCAATTTGGGTTTTATCGAAAACGACAGAAAAGAATTTGAGGATAGCGAAAACGCCAGCCTTTACATGATACTGAAGACCTTTAATTACGACGTAAAGTACCATTTGCCCAGCATTGGAAAGTTGGAGTCTATTGTTGGTGTGCAAGGAATGATTCAAAACAATGCTAACTACGGGAGCGAGTACTTAATTCCAGATGCAACTACTTCTGACATTGGTGTTTTTGGCACTTTTAATTACCAATGGAATTCGACTGTATTACAAACTGGGTTGCGCTATGACACGCGAAACATCACGACGCAAAACTATGGTGCGTTAGGAGAAGAAGGCTCGTTTACGGCAATTACAAAAAATTACGAAAGCTTTAATGCCTCTGCCGGAGTGAAGACAAATATAGGAGAACAATTAACCTTTCGATTGAATCTAGCTTCTGGGTTTCGAGCGCCAAATTTAGCAGAATTAACTTCCAACGGTGTTCATGAAGGTTCCAATCGATATGAAGTTGGAAATCCAAACTTAAAAACGGAGCAAAACCTTCAAACAGATATTAATCTCGAATATAACGACAGCCACTTTGAGTTTTTTGTAAATGGATTTTATAATAAGATCAATAATTATATTTATAGTTCCCCAACTGGCGACATTCGGGACGACAATGTAGTTTTTGATTATGTACAAAACAACGCGTACTTATACGGCGGCGAAATTGGACTTCATTTTCATCCGCATCCACTAGATTGGTTGCATATTAATAGCAGCTTTGAATCGGTTACAGGAAAAAAAGAGAATGGCGACTACCTTCCGTTTATCCCAGCAAACAATTGGAATAATGCGATTAGAGTAGATTTCAAACAGGCCAAATGGCTTAGTGATGGATATGCTAGTTTTGATGTTTCGCATACGTTTGACCAAAGAAATGTGAGCGGTTTTGAAACACAAACTAATGACTATACGCTATTGGGAATTGGATTGGGAGGTAAAATTACTATTGGGAAAACCAAATTCGATGTCAATCTCAATGGGAATAACCTACTTGATAAGAAGTATATTGCTCATCTTTCGCGATTGAAAACCGACGGCATTCCAAATATTGGAAGAAATGTAGTTGTTGGAGTGTCTTTTTCAATTTGATTTTTGAAAATAGATCTGGTTAAAAAAACAAGAAAGAGCTTTAATTGAGTTCTTTCTTGTTTTAATAATCTAGTTTACCAACGTAATTCATCAGTTTTACGATGCGACCTTTTTTCCGGTTGATATAAGACGAAGAATTTGTTGCTGTGAATTTTCTAGGGTTTGGCAAAATTGCGGCAATTCCAGCGGCTTCTTTCTTTGTTAGGTCAGCGGCGTTTTTTCTGTACCAATAGTGAGCGGCTGCTTCTGCACCATATACGCCGTCGCCCATTTCTATGCTATTGAGATAAACCTCCATGATGCGCTCTTTACCCCAAACTAATTCAATTAGAACTGTAAAGTAAGCTTCTAAACCTTTTCTCACATAACTTCTACCTTGCCATAGAAAAACATTTTTAGCCGTTTGTTGCGAAATGGTGCTTCCGCCTTTGAGTTTTTTCCCTTTCTCGTTGTCTTTCATTGCCTTTTGTATTGCCTCGAAATCAAATCCGTGATGGGTCAAAAAATTGCCGTCTTCACTAGCAATTACCGCTTTTTGCATATTAATTGAAATGTTTTCTAACGGTTCCCAATCATGACTGCAAATCATTTCTTTTCCATCAAATTTATTCTCTACCGCACGGGTAATCATGAGTGGCGTCATTGGTATTGGCAACCATTTGAAAACAATGACAGATATTATTGAAAGTGCAAAAAACCACAAAAACAATTTCCACAAAAAACGAATACTCCTTCTAATCATATACTCTATATTAAATCTGCTAATTCATTGCCAATAATACTCCCTATTGCTACTCCCATTCCACCCAATCGAACACCACAATATACGTGTTCTGACAATTGCGATACAATTGGATTTTTGGACGAACCTAATCCCATGATACCGCTCCAACGATGTTCAATTTTCACCTCTTGATTTGGCAAAATTACTTCTTTTAGTAGTTGTTCCAATCTGTTTTGGATTAATTCACTTTGTCCAAATTCTGTAGTTGTTTCACCTTTGAAATCAAGATTCCTTCCGCCTCCTAATAGAATTCTATCCTCAAAATTTCTAAAATAGTAATATCCCTTATCAATATGAAAAGTCCCTCTAATGTCAAGATTAGGAATCGGCTCAGTGATTATGACTTGAGCTCTTGCGGGCACCACTTCAGTCTTTGTTAAGGTATTTGCAAACCCATTGGTCGCGAAAAGCAATTTTTTAGTCACAAAGCTAAAGTCATTCAAAGCTACTATCACACTTGCTTCTTTTTCATCAAACGATGTCACAGTTTGTTGATTTAAAATTAAAATGTCATTTGCAACAGCTTTTTTAAGTAACGCCTGCATCATGTTGCCCGTGTCGATTTGCGCTTCAAATGGATTGAATATGAGATACTCGTGAATTCCTTTAAAACTAAATCGGTCAATTTCTTTGCAAAATACCTCTGACTTGAAAAAAGGTTTTAGAATTTCATTGATGAAAGACATTCTTGATAGACAATCATTAAAGGCGTCGTCATCTTCTTTTAGGAACAATTCGTATCCGCCAAAGGGCTTATAATCTATGCTTTGATCGGTCAGATTCTTACGAAGTAATTGTAAGCCATTCCACCTTTTGTGAATGAGTTGAATCACTTCCTCCTCGGAATGTGATTTCAGGTCGTCAATAATTTCCGACATACTCCCAAAACACGCAAAGCCTGCGTTTTTTGTACTTGCTCCTTGAGGAAGCATACCTTTTTCAATCACCAGAATTTTGCTGTTCGGAAAACGTTCTCGCAATCGCAAAGCTGCGTGCAACCCCACGATACCGCTTCCAACGATGGTATAATCTATGTGGGAAAACCAGTTTTTAAGCTCCCAATAACTCAAGTTCATAATGCTACAATTTTATGACTCTAATTTCATTCAAAATCTAAATGTAAGAAAACCTCACAACTAATTTACGCAAAACACATATTTATAATTAAATATTTACGCATTCCTCAATAGAAGTTAATTATTTTTACTTAATTGTTGATTAAATCACCTCTTTTATTAACAATGAATTAGAAAATAATTCTACATTTGTTTTCTTTTTTAACCAAAACTACATTTTCGATTATGAAAAACAAATTACTTTCGATTGCGATGATTGCAATCACAAGTTTTTCCGTTGCCCAATCAGGAAAAGCTTTATGGAAAGCAACTGCAAAAAGATCTGATGCGGTTACTTTTGCAAACAAACAAACCTTATTAAGTCCACGATTATTCGAATTAGACGCTACTCAATTGAAGCAGGAGTTAACAAATGCTCCTAAGCGTTTTGCTTCTAACGGCGCTTCTAATATCATTGTGAAATTTCCGAACGCTAGTGGACAAATGGAACAATTTAGAGTTCAGGAGTCTTCTAACATGGATCCGCAATTGGCGGCTCGTTATCCGGAAATTAAATCATATATCGGTCAAGGGATAGAAAATCCTTCCTCTACAATTTACTTTAGTTTGTCTCCATTAGGTTTGCAAACTATGGTGATCAGAGCGGATCAATCGGCTGAGTTTATTGAACCATATACGACAAACCTGAGTTCTTATGCGGTTTACAGAAAATCAGACAAAGCCGCTTCATTGAATCGTTTTGAATGTAAAGTTATTGATGACAATCAAGCAATCGTTGCAGGTGCAAACGCTGCAAGACCAAATGCTGACGATTCAATCTTAAGAACTTTCCGTTTAGCTATGTCATGTACGGGCGAGTACACCGCTTATTTTGGAGGGACAAAAGCACTAGCACTGGCAGCCATCAATGCATCGATGACAAGAGTTAATGGTGTATTTGAAAAAGATTTTGGCGTTCATATGAATTTGATTGCAAACACTGACTTGGTTATTTATACTACTGCATCAACGGATCCTTACTCAGCTGCTTCAGGAATGTCTAGCTGGAACTCTCAATTACAATCTACTTTGACATCTGTTATTGGAGAAGCAAACTACGATATCGGCCACTTGTTCGGAGCGTCTGGTGGTGGTGGTAACGCTGGATGTATTGGTTGTGTATGTACTAATGGTTCGAAAGGAAGTGGAATAACTTCGCCAGCGGACAATATTCCTCAAGGTGATAATTTTGATATTGATTATGTGGCGCATGAAATGGGTCATCAATTTGGTGCAAATCATACCTTTACACAAAGCAATGAAGGAACTGGTGTTCAAATGGAACCAGGTTCAGGATCTACAATTATGGGTTATGCGGGAATTACTGCCTTAGACGTTCAACCACATTCTGATGCTTATTTTCATGCGGTTAGTATTCAACAAGTAACAAATAATATCAAAACAAAAACTTGTCAAACGAACACTGCTACTGGTAATGCTGTTCCAACTGCGAATGCAGGATTAGATTACACTGTTCCTAAAAGCACTCCTTTTATGCTTACGGGTACTGCAACAGACGCAAATGGCGATGCATTGACTTACAATTGGGAACAAATGGATTCTCAAACGACTTCAACAGCACCAAGTGCAACAAAAACTTCTGGAGTAAACTTTAGATCTTACAATTCATCAACTTCTTCTACAAGATATTTTCCAAGAATGGCTTCTGTTTTAACTGGAGCAACAACTACTGCTGGAACCGAATTGACTGTAGAAGCATTGCCTTCTGTAGCAAGAACCTTAAATTTCAGAATGACCGTTAGAGACAATAGAGCTGGCGGACCAGCAAACAACAGTGATGAT
This sequence comes from Flavobacteriaceae bacterium, assembly GCA_947459635.1. Lineage (GTDB taxonomy): Bacteria > Bacteroidota > Bacteroidia > Flavobacteriales > Flavobacteriaceae > Flavobacterium. The sequence continues at coordinate 8,276 of CANHEA010000046.1, forward strand.
ATGATTGTAACTGTAAATGCTACGGCAGGACCTTTTTCAGTTACATCACCAAACACTGCTGTGTCTTATGCTGGAGGTTCATCACAAACCATAACTTGGGCTGTCGCAGGAACTACCGCAAATGGTGTTAATTGTGCAAACGTAGATATCTTAATTTCTACAAATGGCGGAACTTCTTGGTCGACATTGCTTGCTGCAACACCAAATGATGGTACTCAAGCTGTAACAATTCCAAATACTGCAGGAACAACAAATAGAATCATGGTAAAAGGAAGCAATCATATTTTCTTTGATGTTTCTAATACTAATTTTACTATTACAGCTGGATCTACGGATACTGTTGCTCCTTCAACTCCGCTTAATTTGGCAGCCTCAGGAACAACTCAAACAACGACGAATCTTTCTTGGTCGGCTTCAACAGATAATGTAGGCGTTACAGGATATAACGTCTATCAAGGAGCTACTTTAATAGGTACTTCAGCAACGACTGCATTTTCAGTTACAGGATTAACGCCTTCGACTGCTTATACTTTCGCGGTAAGCGCTAGAGATGCTGCAGGAAATCAGTCAGGACAAAGTGCTTCTGCATTTGCTACTACTTTAGCTCCTGCACCAGACACAACTGCTCCGACAGCACCAACATTAGTGGCTTCTGGTACTACAACTACATCAACTAATTTATCTTGGTCAGGCGCAACAGATAATGTCGCTGTTACAGGTTACGATGTATTTAGAAATGGGGTTTTATTAGGATCGACTACTACTGCAACAACATTTGCGGTTACAGGATTAGCTTCTTCAACAACTTTCGCTTTTACAGTAAAAGCCAAAGATGCTGCTGGAAATAGTTCACTTGTGAGTAATACAGTTAATGTTACTACATTAACTCCTGATACAACAGCGCCATCTGCTCCAACATTATCAGCTTCTGGAACAAGTGCTTCTGGAACAACTTTATCTTGGACAGCTGCTACGGATAATGTTGCCGTTACTGGATATAACGTTTACAGAGGAACAACATTACTAGGTTCAACCACTACGGCAACAACTTATGCTGTAACTGGATTAACTGCTTCGACACCTTATACATTCTACGTTCAAGCTAGAGATGCTGCAGGGAATGTTTCTCTTGCAAGCAATACTGTTAGTGTAACTACATTGGCTACTACTATTACTTATTGTACTTCTTCTGCGACCATAACTACAGATGAAAGAATTGGAAGAGTTCAATTTGGGACCATAAACAATGCTTCTACAGGAACGGCTGGATACGAAAATTTTACAGCAATTTCAACAAATGCCGTTCCCGGAACAGCATATACAATAACTGTTACTCCTTTTTGGGCCAGTACAGTTTTTGCCGAAGGATATGCTGTTTGGATAGATTATAACAACAATGGCGTATTTACTGACGCTGGAGAACTTGTTTTCTCAAAAGCCGCCTCTACTACGACGCCAGCTACTGGTACTGTTACTATACCTGCTGCAACTTCTTTGGGTTCAAAAAGAATGAGAGTTATAATGAGTTATAACGCGACTCCAACTTCTTCTTGTGGTTCATTCACTTATGGACAAGTAGAAGATTATACAGTAAATATTACTTCTGTAGCAAGAGAAATGGATTCAGCGGCTGAAACTTTGTCAATCAGCGTATATCCAAATCCAGTAAATGGAGCTATTTTGTATGTTTCTCCTATTGAAAATGCCTCTTATAGAGTATTAAACATGGTTGGGCAAGAAATTGCAAAAGGAAACATCATCAATAATGAAATTCCTGTTGCGAACATTAGTACTGGATCTTATTTGCTAGAAGTAACGTCTAATCAAAAATCAGTGATTAAGCGTTTTATCAAACAATAAGAATTCAAATAACATAAAAAAGCCATCTCAATGAGATGGCTTTTTTTATTACTATAATTTAAGTAACTTTCTTATTCTGGATCATTCATTTTAAATGATTCCATAAAAGCAGTGGTATAGTTTCCTGCAACGTAATTTGGTTCATCCATTAATTGTCTATGAAATGGAATTGTAGTCTTTATCCCTTCTATAACGAATTCGTCCAAAGCACGTTTCATTTTATTTATAGCTTCCTCTCTTGTTTGCGCTGTTGTAATCAACTTTGCAATCATCGAGTCATAATTTGGCGGGATCGTATAACCTGCATAAACATGTGTATCTAAACGTACTCCGTGTCCGCCTGGCGCATGAAGTGTTGTAATTTTTCCAGGTGACGGACGGAAATCGTTATAAGGATCTTCCGCATTGATTCGACATTCGATGGCGTGCAAATTTGGAAAATAGTTCTTACCAGAAATTGGAATTCCTGCCGCGACCATAATTTGCTCTCGAATCAAATCATAATCAATTACTTGTTCAGTGATAGGATGTTCTACCTGAATTCTGGTATTCATCTCCATAAAGTAAAAGTTACGGTGTTTGTCTACTAAAAACTCGACCGTTCCCGCTCCTTCATATTTTATATATTCTGCAGCTTTCACAGCTGCTTCGCCCATCTTATTGCGTAACTCATCCGTCATAAAAGGAGACGGTGTTTCTTCCGTCAGTTTTTGATGACGACGCTGAACAGAACAATCTCTTTCTGAAAGATGACATGCTTTCCCATAAGAGTCACCTACAACTTGAATCTCGATATGACGAGGCTCTTCAATTAATTTTTCGAGATACATACCGTCGTTTCCAAAGGCCGCGGCCGATTCTTGACGCGCACTTTCCCATGCTTTAAGTAAATCTTCCTCTTGCATCACCGCTCTCATTCCTTTTCCGCCTCCCCCTGCAGTAGCTTTTAACATTACTGGGTAGCCAAATTCCTTTGCGATAGACGCAGCTTGTTCGTAAGACTCGAGTATCCCTTCAGATCCTGGAACACACGGCACGCCAGCTGCCTTCATGGTTGCTTTGGCAGAAGCTTTATCTCCCATTCGGTCAATCATTTCTGGAGAAGCACCGATAAACTTTATTCCGTGTTCCTGGCAAATTTTTGAAAACTTTGCGTTTTCAGAAAGAAAACCATATCCTGGATGAATAGCGTCAGCGTTAGTAATTTCAGCTGCAGCTATAATATTTGACATTTTCAAATAAGAGAGATTACTTGGCGGAGGTCCAATACAAACAGCCTCATCCGCAAACTTAACATGCAAACTTTCTGCGTCAGCTGTTGAATAGACTGCCACAGTTTTAATCCCCATCTCTCTGCAAGTACGAATGACACGAAGTGCTATTTCGCCTCTATTTGCAATTAATATTTTTTTAAACATCTTTTAAAATTAGATAGTTAGACAAATTGATAGTTGGATTATTAGATTATCAGAATAGCTAAACTCCTTTTAAAATAATAATCTAAGAATCTAAATTAAGATGGATCTACTAGGAATAAAGGTTGATCAAACTCCACTGGTGACATATCATCAACCAGAATTTTTACTATTTTACCTGAAACTTCCGATTCAATTTCATTGAATAATTTCATCGCTTCAATCACACATAAGACATCTCCCTTTGCAATTGTGTTTCCAACTTCTGTAAACATTGGTTTATCCGGGGCTGGTTTTCTATAGAAAGTACCAATAATTGGAGACTTAATTGTAACATATTTTGAACTTTCATCAACCGGTGCCGCTGCTGGCGGTGCCGCTGCTGGCGCCGCAACTGTAGGAGCCGCTTGAGGCAAGGCTTGTTGCATTGGAGCTTGCTGAACGTATGTGATTTCAGGATTGTGACCTTCTAAAGTTGTTCGTATTGTAATCTTTACGTCTCCTGTTTCTAATTTTACTTCAGCAACACCTGAGTTTGATACAAATTTGATTAGGTTTTGAATTTCTTTTAAATCCATAATTATTTGTTTTTAGTTATTGTTTGTTATAAGCCCATTTCAAATAAATAGATCCCCAAGTGAATCCACCTCCGAAAGCAGCAAAAATAATATTATCTCCTTTTTTAAATACATGTTCAAAATCGTTTAGTAATAATGGCAATGTAGCGGATGTCGTGTTGCCATATTTTTCAATATTTACTAAAACTTTGCTTTCGTCCAACTCCATCCTACTGGCAGTCGCATCAATAATTCTTCGATTTGCTTGATGAGCAACCAACCAATTTACGGAGTCTTTGGTCAAATTATTTCTTTCCATAATTTTCGCGCTCACATCCGCCATTCCGGTTACAGCATATTTAAAAACTGTTTTTCCGTCTTGAAAGACGTAATGTTGCCTGTTCTCGACCGTTTCTTTGGAAGCCGGAAGAATTGATCCACCAGCATCAATTTTTAAGTACTCTCTACCAATACCATCACTCTTCAAAAACTCATCCTGAAAACCAAGCCCTTCATGGTTTGGCTCAAATAAAACAGCACCTGCGCCGTCACCGAATATAATGCAGGTTGCTCTATCTGTATAATCAATTATTGAAGACATTTTATCAGCACCAATCAACAGTACTTTTTTATATCTTCCTGACTCAATATAAGCAGAGGCAGATGACATTCCATATAAGAATCCGGAACAAGCGGCTTGAATATCATATGCGAAAGCATTAACCGCCCCGATTTGAGTAGCGACAAATACAGACGTTGCCGCAACCGGCATGTCTGGAGTAGTAGTTGCTACAAGAACCAAGTCAATATCAGCAGGATTAACGCCACTTTTTTTGAGAAGATCTTCGGCTGCCTTTATGCAAAGAAAAGAGGTTCCCAACTTTTCGCCTTTTAGAATTCTTCGCTCTTTGATTCCAGTTCTTGTCGTGATCCACTCATCATTGGTATCGACCATTGTTTCTAGAATCTTGTTGCTGAGTATATAATCTGGAACATAAGCTCCAACAGCGGTTATCGCGGCTGTAATTTTATTCATATTTTTCTATTAAGATTTTACTAGGCTTGTGAACCTAATAAAGTGTTGGAAATTACAAAAAAATCTAAGACAAATTTATTTTAAAACTACTTATTTATATAATAATTATAACAACAAAAAACTCCCACAACAGTGAGAGTTTCGATATTATTTAGCAAAATAAATTACGCAAGTGCTATAGGTGATTTGTCAATCACAACTTGTCCTCTATAGTACATTTTGCCTTCATGCCAATATGCTCTATGATACAAGTGCGCTTCTCCTGTAATTGGACAAGTAGCAATTTGTGCTACAGTCGCTTTATAATGTGTTCTTCTCTTGTCTCTTCTTGTTTTCGAGACTTTTCTCTTAGGATGTGCCATTTTACTATATTATTTATCCGTTAATAGTTTTTTTAATTTGTCCCAACGCGGGTCAATTTCTTCTTGTGTGCTTTGATTTTGATCTTTTTGACTTAATTCATTTAACTTATCAAGCACGGGGGTTTTTAAAGTTCCGTCTTTTACTCCTGGATGCACCTTCTTTAGCGGAACAGATAAAACAATCATTTCATAAACATATTGTTTTATATCTATCTGGTGTTCTCCGTGAGGCAAAATCAACAACTCTTCATTGTCATTATTGAACTGTTCCCCAAACTGAACAACAACATTAATTTTTCCTTTAATTGGCAAATCAAAATACTCACCTGTTAAATCACAGGGAACATTTACTGTGCCTTTATGCTTAAAAGTAAGCTCCATAAATGTGCTTTTCTTTTCCAAAACCACATTGACTTTTACATCAGAATCTTCAAATTCATCAAAATCAAAATCCTCAAAGAACGCCTTACTAATTTTATATTCAAACTGATGTTTTCCTAACTTTAACCCAATAAATGGAATTAAAAATTCACTTAACTGCTTCATTTCAACAACAATTTGTCCGAATGATTCGGGAGCGCAAAGATATAAAATTATTGCACAATCAAAACTCTTGATTGTTTTTTTTTATCGATTATTTTTTTCAAGCTGTTTTTCCTTGATTTTCATGGGGTTTTTGGTGATTTCCTCATGTTGAATTCTGGAATTATAGATGTCTATCGCAAGATAAACCGCTTCTTTAAATGAGTTATGGTCTGCTATTCCTTTTCCAGCAATGTCAAAAGCAGTTCCGTGATCAGGCGAAGTTCTAATTTTATTTAGCCCCGCAGTAAAATTCACCCCTTTTCCAAACGAAAGTGTCTTAAACGGAATTAATCCTTGATCATGATATACGGCAACAATTGCGTCATACATTTCATATTGATTACTGCCAAAAAATCCATCCGCAGGGAAAGGGCCAAAAACCATCGTCCCTTTTTCATACAAGCTTTTGATAGTAGGAATCATTATTTCAAGTTCTTCCTTCCCAATAACGCCATTATCACCACTATGCGGATTAAAACCCAAAACAGCAATTTTAGGTCTTCTAATCCCGAAATCTTGAATCAGTGTATTTCTTATCGTTTCTACTTTTTCAATAATTAAGGATGGTGTCAATTTCTTCGCTACTTCATTTAATGGCACATGGTCAGTCAACAAACCCACTCTCAATTTATCTTGCACCATCAACATCAGCGCATTCCCTTCCAATTCCTTGTTCAAATAATCCGTATGTCCTGGGAACTTAAAATCTTCAGATTGAATATTATATTTATTTATCGGAGCTGTAACTAAGACATCTATCTGACCTTCTTTGAGTGCTTTTGTCGCCGAGACAAAGGAATCTATCGCATATTTGCCAACTATACTGTCATTCTCGCCAAACTTCAAGTCTACGCTTTCCTTCCAGACGTTTAACACATTGATTTTCCCTAACACCACTTGATTTAAATGATCTATCCCGTGCAACGTAGAAGTCGACTCAAATGTCTTCTTTACAAACGACAGAATCTTAACGTTCGCAAAAATAACGGGCGTACATAATTCCAAGATTCTTGCATCTTCAAATGTTTTTAACACCACTTCGCTTCCAATACCGTTCAAATCTCCAATTGAAATTCCTACGATTATATTTTCTGCTTTTTTCATTACGCTACACGTTATTAATTGCTAATTTTGAAGTGCAAATTTAGTAAATTAAAACAAGAATGTTCACAGGAATTATCGAAACACTAGGATCTATAAAAAATATAGAAAAATCAGACACCAATCTGCAAATAACAATTGAAACACTTATCACTCCTGAACTTAAGGTTGACCAAAGTGTTGCCCACAATGGCATTTGCTTGACGGTTATTGCAATCTCAGGAAATTCCTACACTGTGACAGCCATTGATGAAACTATTCGAAAAACAAATATTGCCTCTTGGAAAGTGGGCGATATAATAAATCTAGAAAGAGCGATGAAATTAGGCGATCGCCTTGACGGCCACATTGTTCAAGGGCACGTAGATCAAATTGGAATTTGTGAAAAAATTGAATCTCGCGACGGAAGTTGGCAATTTACATTTGGATATGATAAAAATTTCAACAATCTAACGATTGAAAAAGGTTCAATTACCATCAACGGGGTAAGTCTTACGGTTGTAAATTCCCAAGAAAATAAATTTAGTGTTGCTATTATACCCTATACATTTGCAAATACCAATTTCAAAAATTTTGAGATTGGAACTAAAGTAAATCTAGAATTTGATGTAATCGGGAAATATGTCTCGCGATTGTACGCTTTAAAACAATAAAGAAAGTGCTACAAAAACAAAAAACTCCAATTTAAATTGGAGTTTTTTTATTAAACTGTAGTTTGTATATTTTAAATAGTGCAAAAACTATTGCCGCAATAGCCAACAACCATACTCCACCGTCAATAGGCAGACCTGGAGGAGGAACCCCTGGAGGAGGCGGTCCATTTGGACCCGCATAAGCTGTAGCCCCAAAAAGGAACGCTAAAGTGAGGATTTTACTAGGCAAAATTTTCATAGTTCGTAAAAGTAAATAAAAAATCCTTTTGGCAAAATATTTTTTGAATTATAATTTGACAAGAGTTGCAAAAGTACAACTTAGATTCATACAACTGTCCTAACAACACGTTATATTAACGTAAAATATACTTCTTTAGTTTAACTACTCATTAAAAAAAAAGACTCCCAACCGAAAGCCTATTTTGTGGTCCCACTTGGAATCGAACCAAGCACCTACTGATTATGAGTCAGTTGCTCTAACCGAATGAGCTATAGGACCGTTTATGAGGTTGCAATATTACTACTAATTTTACTTCATTCCAAATGTTTGTCGCATTTGTACGTCAAAAAAACAGACAAAATCCATCACTTTTAACATTCTAGACAACATTCCAAAAATCTTATTGTATTTCTTGACAAAGTTCAATCAAGACGCCGTTTGTAGATTTTGGATGTAAAAAAACCACTAGTTTATTATCTGCTCCTTTCTTTGGAATTTCATTTAAAACCACAAAACCTTCTTCAAGCAATCGCTGTGTCTCTGCAACAATATCCTCAACATCAAAAGCTATATGATGAATTCCTTCTCCCTTTTTTTCAATAAACTTTGCAATTGGACTATCTTCATTCGTCGCTTCTAGTAACTCGATCTTGTTAGGTCCGCTCTGAAAAAAGGACGTTTTTACGCCTTCACTGGCTACTTCTTCAGATTTGTAGGGCGGCGCTCCGAAAAGTTTTTCGAAAATAAGATTGGAAACTTCTAAATCTTTCACGGCAATTCCTATGTGTTCTATTTTTCTCATCGCGTTTATTTTACCGCAAAGTTCGCAAAGTTTTTCACAAAGACCGCAAAGCTGATGAGAAATCTGAGGCCATAGCCCTGATCGGAGCGAGCATCCTTTTGTGCCGGCGTTTACTTAGTCAGTTCGCTTTGCTCGGGTGGCGCAAAAGATAAAGCGTAGAGCAGGATTAAGCTCCTAAAATTATTAATTATCAATTATAAATTGTCAATTGCTTGTTGTACTTTTGCCCCATGGAAACAAATAGACAGAAAAAGATTGGCGGCGTCATTCAAAAAGATTTAGTAGACATTCTTCAAGGTGAAGTGCGTAAGAACGGCATTTCTAATTTGATTATTTCTGTTTCCAAAGTGAGTGTAACTACCGATTTGTCAGTAGCTACTGTACATTTGAGTATTTTCCCGCAAGACAAAGCAAAAGAAACACTTGCCGCAATCAAGACAAACGCTCTTTTGATTAAACATGATTTATCTCAACGTGTTCGACTGCAATTACGCAAAGTTCCCAATCTTACTTTTTTTATCGATGACTCACTCGATTATATCGAAAAAATAGACAATGCGTTGGCTTCAAAAGAAAATCCTATTGAAAATCGAGATTTATTAGAACGACGTAGAAAATCATAACTTGAATTTTCCGCTCTACATAGCCAAACGATACCTTAGAAGCGCTAGTAAAAACAATGCGATCAACATTATTAATGGCATTGCTTCCGTTGGAATTGTCGTTGGAGCCATGGCACTATTTGTCGTACTTTCTGTCTTCACAGGTCTCAAAGACTTTAGCCTTTCCTTTAGTAATGATTTTGATCCCGATCTAAAAATATTTAATAATACTGGGAAATCGTTACAAGCAACTCCTGAACAATTATCCAAAATCTCCAAAATAAATGGCGTCTCCGCTGCAAGCCGAATCATCGAAGAACGGGTTCTGTTCCTTTTCGACGGCAAAGAACAAGTTACTTATATTAAAGGAGTCGATTCGCTTTTCTCAAAAGTAAATCCAGTAAAAAAAAATATCTACCAAGGCGAATGGTTTGAACCACATACCAACCAAGTGGTGGTGGGTTACGGAATTTGTCAAAAATTGTCCCTTGGATTATTCGACTTCAATCATCCTTTTGAAGTATTTGTTCCCAAAGCAGGAAAAGGCACCATAGAAAATCCGGAAAGCGCTTTCAATAAATGCAAACTAGCGCCCGTAGGAATTTACGCCATTAGCGAGGACCTCGATTCTAAATTTGTATTCGCAGACTTGACCTTAACGCAATCTTTACTTGAGTTTCAACCCAATCAAATCTCGGCAATTGAAATAAAAGTAAAACCCGAGTCCAATGAAAAAGAAATCATCTCACAAATTCAAGGCGTCTTCAACAACAATGTAACGGTCAAGAACAGAGCGCAACTCAATGACAGTCTATATAAAATGCTCAATACCGAAAATATTGCCGTTTATCTCATCTTTACTTTAGTCATTATCATTGCACTTTTCAACCTAATTGGTGCTTTAATAATGATGATTCTCGACAAGAAAAAAAATCTAAAAACACTTTTTAATCTCGGCACTGAAGTCAAAGATTTGAGAAAAATATTCTTCCTACAAGGTACTTTACTCAGTGTTTTCGGCGGAATTTTCGGATTGATATTAGGAATTGGGATTGTACTCTTACAACAACAATTTAAGCTGATTATGATTACGCCCACTTTGGCGTATCCCGTAATTTTCTCTTTCCTAAATGTAGTTATTGTTTTAGCAACCATAATTTCACTAGGCATCTTAGCCTCGTGGATTGCTTCGAGTCGTGTCACCAAAAAGTTGTTGGAAGATATTTAATTGTTGGGCGTGTCCCTCCGGGCCGGGCTTTCCGCAGTGCGCGGCACTTAGCTCTAATCCCTCACGCGGTTCCCAACTAGTACAACTATTGTATTTCGATGCCATTGAATTTCTCCAACACGTCAGCAAAAGTTTCGAAAATAACATTCGGATCTTCACTCGTCACCATTCGAGTTCTAAACTCCTTAAAGTTCGGTAAGCCCTTAAAATAATTGGTGTAATGTCTGCGAGTTTCTACAATTCCCAAATGTTGCCCTTTCCAGTCCATTGCCCATTGTAGGTGATTTTTGGCGGCTTCAACGCGATCTTCAATGGTAGGTTTTGGCAAATGCTCCCCAGTAGCAAAATAATGTTTTACTTCATTAAAAAACCAAGGATAACCAATCGCAGCGCGACCAATCATAATGCCGTCGACGCCATATCTGTTTTTATATTCTAAAGCTTTTTCGACCGAAGTGATGTCTCCATTTCCGAAAATGGGAATGGTAATTCTTGGATTGTTTTTTACTCTTGCTATGTGCGACCAATCGGCATCGCCTTTATACAATTGCGCGCGCGTTCTACCATGAATCGATAACGCTTGCACACCAATATCTTGAAGCCTTTCGGCAACCTCATCAATGTTAATAGAGTTCTCGTCCCAACCCAAACGCGTTTTTACCGTTACTGGTAAATCCGTGCTTCGAATCACCGCTTTGGTTAAACGCACCATCAAATCGACGTCTTTTAAAACCGCAGCACCTGCGCCTTTGCACACAACTTTCTTTACTGGGCATCCAAAATTAATATCAATCAAATCGGGATTTACTGTAGATACAATTTTAGAAGACATCGCCATCGCTTCTTCGTCTCCGCCAAAAATCTGAATGCCAACGGGGCGTTCATAATCGAAGATGTCTAACTTTTGACGACTCTTGATCGCATCACGAATCAAACCTTCAGACGAAATAAATTCACTAAACATCAAATCCGCGCCATGCAGTTTGCACAAGCGGCGAAATGGCGGATCGCTCACGTCTTCCATAGGGGCAAGAAGTAAGGGGAAATCTGGTAATTCGATGTTGCCGATTTTGATCATGGGACAAAAGTAAGTAATTTGAAGGAAAAGGCAGAAGGAAAAAGAAACAAGAGACAAGAAGCAAGACAACGTCGGGTTAATTGGGAATTCGGTTCTTTTGTTTGATTAGTCCTTTGAGGCTGACGAAGTTTGAACTATATTTGCAGGCTAATGCGG
>CANHEA010000047.1 GCA_947459635.1 Flavobacteriaceae bacterium
AGTTCATGATTACGGCATTGTACATTATGAATCTCCCGACAAAAGAGGTATTGATGTTGCTTTGTTGTATCAGAAAAAGCACTTCAAGCCTACAAGCTCAATCAACATTCCTTTGTTGATCTACAAAAAAGACAGCAATTCGAAAGAGAAGGAAAAAGAAACAGAAGAAGATAAAGCAGACAAAGACAAAATTGAAGCAGCCGCCGGCGAGCGCGTATACACCAGAGATATTCTGCTAGTTACAGGTTTCCTAGATGGCGAAGAAGTAAATATCATGGTCAACCACTGGCCGTCTCGTTCAGGAGGCGAAAAGAAAAGCAGCCCTTTTAGAGAGGAAGCGGGACGACTCAACCGTAAAATAATGGACTCGATTTATAAAGTCAATCCCAATGCAAAGATTATTACTATGGGCGATTTAAATGACGGAACCTATAACAAAAGTGTCAAAGAAGGTGTTGGTGCCAAACGAAAAAAATCTGAAGTAAAAGAATTTGGCGTATACAACCCGTTTGAACAAATGGCTAAAGAAGGAAATGCTTCCCTTTTCTACCGAGATGCGGGGGATATTTTTGATCAAATTATGGTTTCTGAAACCCTAATAAAGAATGATTACTCTTCTTTTCGATATTGGAAAGCAGGCATCTACAACAAACCGTATATGATTACGACCACCGGTCAATACAAAGGTTATCCACTAAGACACGGCGCCAATGAAGTAGGATTTAGTGATCACTTTCCGGTATATGTCTACTTAATAAAGGAATCAAAATAATTCAATAAATAAGGTTAGTTCACGCTAACCTTTTTTAATTTTACAACATTCCAATTCAAATCTTAGCATTATGGCAATTGCAAAACCGTTCAACCTCAATCAATGGATCAAAGACAATAGACATCTCTTAAAACCTCCAGTGGGAAACAAAAACATCTATGTCGATTCCGAAGATTATATTGTCATGATAGTTGCTGGACCCAATGCTAGAAAAGATTATCACTACAACGAAACCGAAGAATTATTCTACCAACTCGAAGGTTCCATCAAAGTGGTAATCCAAGAAAATGGCGAACGCAAAGAAATGGAAATGCATGCCGGCGATATGTATTTGCATCCCGCTAAAACCCCACATTCTCCAGTTCGCTCCGAAAATTCTATTGGTTTGGTAATCGAACGAAAACGCGCAGGTAAAGGATTTAAAGATGGATTGCTTTGGCATTGCGACAATTGCAATCATAAACTCTATGAAGTATATTTCGAACTAAACGATATCGAAAAAGATTTTCTTCCTCATTATGAGCACTTTTACCATTCAGAAGCATTGCGAACATGCAGCAGTTGCGGCACTGTCATGGAAACAGATGCTAAATACACCTCCAAGAAATAGAAACATTTTCTACAATTTATACCAAGAATTAGGAGCTATTCCCGCTATACGTTCCAATCTTTTGTGCTACACGAATGGCTCAAACAGCTGCAATAAGTACCGGCACAAAAGGATTTCCACTGCTATCGGGGCTAAGGCATTCAACTTCGAAGGAATTATTCATTATTCATTCTAAATTAATAATTACTTTTGCCACGAAAACGATATAATTCAAAATAAAATGACAACAATAGCAGATCAATTCGGAATGAAAGAAGCACTTGCTCAATTGGGCATAAATGCCATCAATGAAGGCACATCAACCGGACAAAATAATTTTTCAAGCGGAACAACCTTAGACTCTTTTTCACCAGTCGATGGTCAATTAATAGGTTCTGTAAAAACCACAACGGCAGCAGATTACGAAAAAGTAATGCAAACAGCTACCGAAGCATTCAAAACATTTCGACTCATGCCAGCGCCTCAGCGTGGTGAAATCGTGCGTCAGTTTGGAGAAAAATTACGAAAAAATAAAGAAGCTTTAGGTAAATTGGTTTCCTATGAAATGGGGAAATCATTGCAAGAAGGTTACGGCGAAGTACAAGAAATGATAGACATTTGTGATTTCGCGGTTGGTCTCTCAAGACAATTACATGGACTAACAATGCATTCGGAACGTCCCGGACACAGAATGTACGAACAATACCATCCGATGGGCGTAGTCGGAATCATCTCTGCATTCAACTTCCCAGTAGCCGTTTGGGCATGGAACACAGCACTAGCTTGGATTTGCGGCGACGTTTGCGTGTGGAAACCATCAGAAAAAACACCTTTATGCGGCGTTGCCTGCCAAAACATTATTGCCGAAGTATTAAAGGAAAATAATCTTCCAGAAGGAATATCTTGCTTGATCAATGGCGATTACAAAATAGGTGAATTAATGACTGCTGACAAACGAATTCCTTTGGTTTCAGCGACAGGTTCAACTCGAATGGGAAAAATCGTTGCGCAAACCGTTGCGGGACGTCTTGGTAAATCATTATTAGAATTGGGCGGAAACAATGCGATTATTGTTACACCAGATGCAGATATCAAAATGACGGTTATTGGAGCGGTTTTCGGAGCGGTAGGAACTGCTGGACAAAGATGTACTTCTACGAGACGTTTAATAATTCATGAAAGCATCTACGATAAAGTAAAAGAGGCAATTGTCTCTGCGTACAAACAATTACGTATCGGAAACCCACTGGATCAAAACAATCATGTTGGTCCACTAATCGACACGCACGCAGTTGAAATGTATAACAAAGCATTGTCGCAAGTTGTTGCTGAAGGCGGTAAAATTCTTGTTGAAGGCGGCGTTCTTTCAGGAGAAGGATACGAAAGTGGTTGTTATGTCAAACCAGCTATTGCAGAAGCAAATAACTCTTTTGAAATCGTTCAACACGAAACCTTTGCACCGGTATTGTACCTATTAAAGTATAGTGGAGAAGTTGAAAATGCGATAGAAGTTCAAAATGGCGTGGCACAAGGATTATCATCAGCCATTATGACCAATAATCTTCGTGAAGCTGAAAGATTCCTTTCTGTCGCTGGATCTGATTGCGGTATTGCGAATGTTAATATTGGAACTTCAGGAGCTGAAATTGGCGGCGCATTTGGTGGAGAGAAAGAAACTGGCGGTGGCCGTGAGTCTGGATCAGATGCGTGGAAAATTTATATGCGTAGACAAACTAACACCATCAATTATACCACCAACCTGCCTTTAGCGCAAGGAATCAAATTTGATTTATAATAAATAATATTATTCATAAAGCAAAAAAGCGACTCAATCGAGTCGCTTTTTTGCTTTTTATTACAGTACTAGAATCTATAGCCAATCCCGAATCCAGCGTTGAATTCTATGGCAGTATTAAAAACGTCATTGACTTCCGAACTGAAGTTTCTTCCAATCGTAGCATATGGACCAAATACAAATTTGTCGCTAAAGTTCCATTTATAGCCGCCGCCTATTCCCAAAATAAAACTGCTCATGTCAATCTTTGGGTCTAAGTCACTTTTTTGATAATTTCCTGTTCGGTATTTAATCATTGGAGAAATGACAAAGCCAGAATTGTTTTTTTCTGCACCAGTATAATAACTATAATTGATAAGAAAACTACTGGTATTAAAATCTTTAGCATCACGTCCAATCCCAAAATTGTAGGAATCATTGATAAGAATTTCTGCGCCAACCGATTGATTTCCGTCAAGCAGATATTCATATCCAATTTCAACCGATCCGAGAAAAATCGTGCTGGCAATATTCCACTTCACTTCATGTTTGTTATTCCTACTAGATTGAGACCAACAAGCAAAACAGCCCGTGATTAGCAATAAACATAGTAAATTATTTTTCATAGTATTTCGTTTAGGTTTTTCAAATGTAGTTAGTTCTATTTAATTTCTCCCTTTTTCAGATGGATATAAGTCAGGGAGCGGCTCACTTTGCCAAAATTCTTTGGTATCAATGTCCATAACTGTAAGTGGTCCTTTAAACGCGGCTCCTGTGTCAACATTCCACACATTAGCCATTGCTGTTGGTACAGTTCTTCCAATTTGAGTAACAGGAGTATGACCAATAAATATTTCATTATAAAGTTTTAATCTTCGTGGATACGTAAGAGCATCGGGAGAAAGTGTTTTATCTAAAGCTAGCGCTGTTTCCCATAAGGTGCGTTCCCAGTAGAAGAGTTTAGGAAAGTGCTCAAAATTAACACCATTCATGTTGGTAAAACCAGCGTGAATAAACAATCGGTTTTGATCGTCAAGGAAATAGTTCTCAAGCGATTGCAAAAAAGCGATATGGCTTTTCTTGGTATCATCACTTAATTGCGAATAGGCCAAAACCGTCGACTCTCCTCCGTGTTGGTACCAGGTCAAATTGTCTTTGCTCTCAGACAACCATTCGCTAAGAAGCTCGTCGTGATTCCCTCGGATAAAAACACAGGAATATGTTTGTTGTAAAGCAATTAGAAAGTCGATCACCTGAGGCGATTGACTCCAGCCATCTACATAATCGCCTAAGAAAATCAATCGGTCCGTAGTCGAAATATTGGCGCGTTCAAATAGTTGATGCAAAGCCCGCAACCCGCCATGAATATCGCCGATGACTAATGTTCTCATAATTAAGTGTGAAGTTGACGGCAAAAATAGCGCAAATAAAATTAACACAAAATACAGAAAAACCGCAAGTCGATTTCTTTTCGTCGTGTTAGCTTTACGATATCAAATGACTCGAGAAAATTTGTAAAATTCAATTTATTTTTAACTTTTTAATTTATTAGCCATGAAAAAATTATTTTTAGGTTTAATCGCCACAGTTATGTTTACTAATTTTTCCTTCGCCCAGATTGTCAAACCAGCTAACAAAATTGCGACATCTGTTGTTCTTGTTGCAAAATACCACGCGGTAATTACTTTTTTAGAATCAAAAGACTATTATAGACAAGGAATTACAAGTGACGAGTTCGTGCAAAAAGGACTCGCTGGAGTAACAGATAAGAAATTGATTTCAATATTGACGCCTTACATGCAAAAAATCTATACTTTTCATACACAAAAATATACGGCCGACATGGTTTACAATCAAATTGTGGGAAATGAATTTAGTACTGTAGTAAATTCATTGCGTCTTTATGCTAATGAAGTTGGTCCAATTAGTCCTGAATTGCGCATCGGTTGGCTAAACGCAATCCGTAAGTTTTTCGATTGGCTAGATGACACTCTTGGCGGCGAAATCGATCCACAACCACCAGTGAAGCCATAAATAATTAGATTATAATAGGGTTGTGTAAAATAAAACACAACCCTTTTAAATAAATTCTCATGAAAAATTTTTTGTTTCTTTTGTTCTTAACATTTAATAGCTGTTCAACAATTAGACAGCTGAGTAATCAGAAAATTGTAGAGAATCAGGGTTGCTCTACCTTCGCCTTAGACAGTAGAAGAGTTTTGTTAGAAATGGAAATCGATCATGCTGCCACTAATTTTTTGCTGGACACAGGAGCAGGTTTATCGGTGTTAATTGACTCAACAATTATAAAGGACTTCCAAAACAAGGAGTTTGGTTCGCTTGGCTCTGCAAAAGGTGCTGATCGAATGAAAGTTAAAAATAGATTTTTCACCGTTGAGTTGAATTGTGATTTATTTAAAAGTGAAAGGAAAGTTTTGACATTCATTAACATGCCCAAAAGTAAGTGCGGTCAAGGAAAGATAAACTATACGGGTGTTTTAGGAATGGACACTTTTTTCAATGAGGATTATGTGATGCAACTTGATTTCTCTAACAATAAAGTCTGCAACATTAATGCTGAGCAATTTCAACAACTTGTTACCGATAATCAATACCAGATAGTGAAATCAAAATGTAAGAAAAATCAAATTTTTGTTTATCTGAATATTGAAGGCAGAGAATATCCATTCAAGCTAGACACCGGATATACCGGAAGTGTTGTCATGCCTTTCGATGAGAAATTGGCCTTTAAAAACAAAGAAAAGATGGAACTTGAAGGTTCTCTTTTTCAAACGATTTCTGCTCACACTAGCGGTCAGGAAGTAATTTATGAAAAAATGCCGGTTGCCTTTGGTCAATATGATTTACTGGCAAAAATGACTGTTTCAACTTCCATCAAAGCGCAAAACATCGGAATCGATTTTATCAAGGCCTTCGATTGGCTTATCGATTATAACCATAATAAAGTGTATGTTAAGCGTAATCAAAACACAATTGAAAGTAATTTCAACAGAAAAGTGATGTACTACGCTAAGGTCAATAGAGAGAAACTTGAAATTGTGGTTAAGGAAAAGTCCCAAACTAAATTTAAGTTAGGAGATCAAATCGTCTCAGTAAATGGACAAAAAGTTACTAAAGAAAACCAATGTGAGCTGCAAGATTTCCTCAATAAGACCGAAGATTGGAATAGTTTGCAATTGGAAGTTATTTCAAATTTAGAATAAACGCCTTTTAACAATGTATTCGCCATTCAAACCTATGGATTATGAAGTCTCAAATCCTCATTTCTGCGCTTCTTTTAGTTGTAACAATAAGTACTTCTCGCGCGTTTTCCGTAAAAGATGGCGAACCAAATGACATCTTATTAGAACTGTCAAATTCAATTAAGGCAATCAATTCGGAGTTTAACTTTGTTATTGAAAGGAAAAAGTTGGTTTTGATGGAGATTAATCTTAATCTGGCTTCCTCTTCAAGTTTGGAGGAAAAGGTCAATCTTCTAATTCTAAAAAATCAAGTTGAAGATCAAATAGGTCAACTGAAATTAGACAATTTAAATGATGTTTCGAAGGTTCGCTATTTAAAAGGCTTACAAATCATCAAAATTCTTTACGAAAAGGTATTGAGTTTAGATCATCATTTTGCGTCTGTGCGAACATTTAATGAAATAAGCAAGATCGCAAACCCAAATCAATATCCAGAATACGAAAAATTAAAGGAAGTACTGGCGAACAAGAAAGACAAAAAATCTGCCTTTGAACTCACTTCGCTGTTAGGGACCAATACGATTGCATCAGTAATTCAAACATTTACGAGCATGGTTTCCTCGAATCTTTCCAAAGAGGAAAAGGAAAAGGAGATTACAAAAGTGGAATGTATTTTGGATTTTACTTTAAGAATGCAAAATGACTTAAATACAATCTATTTTGAAACAGCTTTTCTTCAAACCAGCAACGAAAAAATAAAGCAAGACATCGAGATTTTGTTTAAGGATTACACCAAGCCCATTGGCTATTGTGCCACTTTAGAAAACTGCAGAACCAATGACGACTGGGAAGACATTACTCAAAAGATGGAGGATTATTTAACAAAGATGAAAACTGCTACAGGCACTGCGCAATATAAAATGCAAGTTAATCTTGATTTTCCGATAGATCGGCTCTTGCAGTTTATTTCACAGTATAATAGCTTCATAGATCAAGGCGGTAAGTTTTATGAAAAGTTCAGCATTATTCTGAATAGTTACGAAAACGAGAAGCAATGCGACTCGAAGTTGCCGGTTGAATACAAAAAACTAAAAGCTGACATTAATGTGGCCATTGATAAGTTTAATGTGGCGTACAAACCTGTTGAGATAAACGGGACAAAAATGAAAGAAATTCTCTATGGTTTAAATGAATTTGAAAAGACGGAATAAATGAAACACAAACTATTCAAATATCTGGTCTTCTTTGTTATGATGTCGAACCAAGGTTTTGCATTATCTATTCATCAAATAGCAATTAGCAGAATTTCAGACCAAGCGATTAATATTTCTCTTGATACCGAAGGAGAAGAATTATACTATTTTAGTTCATGGCAGTACAATATCTTTGAAAATATGATTGTAGTTGAGGCTTGTTTTATTCCAGGATTTGGATCTACAATTGTGTACTTAAATAATAATTTTGAAATTCCAATCAACACTTTTGATGCACAAGTTTTTCATTTAAAAGTAAGGGTTTTTTATGATTCCTTTCAAGAAGAGAATCTACAGGATTTTCGAGACGGGATTTTTACAACTCCCATCCAAAATGATGTTGTGCTTTCTTCAAAATCAGCAAATATAGTAGATGAAATCGACATCAAATTTACCAATCCATCAGACGGTAAGTTGTTTCTTAACCATGAAGTCAATAGTGGCCGTATTTTTGATGAAACAGGCAGGTTTGTTGACTTTATAAGAGAAAAAGAAAAAGTAATTGATATGTCAAATTTATCTAATGGCAGCTATTTTATCTTTTTTCTTGGCAACGACGGTCACAAAACGGTACGGATCATTCTAAGGAAAAAATAGAACTTGATTTACTGCAAATCATACTTCATTTTACGCAAAATCCGGAGCGCTTCTTTAAAGGATAAGTAGATATTTGGAAACGGTTTTAATAATGTTTTGGCATCAATCAATTTCTGCTTTGCATCATCAAAACCATTGAGATAACATATCATTAGAGTAGAAGGCAAATTTTGTAAATCACGAGATTCCCTTTCAGTCAAAACCAAGCCTTTTTGTAATTTGCTCAACAAGGCCATGTTTGAATTGTAGATATGAAAAAGCATTTTCTTATTAAATTCCGGCGGTTCAAATAATATTTCCCGATCGATTTTATAATAGCCATTTTCATAAAATCGAATCGTTTGTTTTTCCAGAGGATAGTAGCTTGTCTTGTCGTTTAGACCGAGGGGAACATATTCAATAATGGTAAAAGAATCTTCATCATAGGTAATTGTTACTTCATCTTGAGCAGAATAGAACAATTTGATTTGTTCGTTTATTAGTTCAATGTCTACGCGAGATAAAAAAGTCTTATCCCTCACTTTCTTCGGAATGCCAGCCCAACAAATCACGAACAGTTCTTTAAAAACTTTATACTTTGAGGATAAATCTTTATGTCTAAAATTCATAAAATCAATCACGCCATCTAAGGTATAGCCAATGCTGTTTCTTGAATTGTTTTCAATTCCAATAACTGTTTCCGTATTCTGATAGTTTTTTTCAAATTCGTGGTCGATAGGAACCGTGTTACTTCCAATTCGAATAAAAACAGTATTGGGCAAAATCGTATGTATGCCTTTTTTGAAAAATGAGGTTTTGCTTTTAGGTCTAATAGTGACCAATCCAACCACTTTGTCTTTGGGCAAATTCGGAAAAGGTACATTTTCGTAAGATATTTTGGGTGGATTTTCCAAAAAGGCATTGACTAGGTTCTGAATTCGACTATCATCAAAAAAGTCATCACCCACAATTTCGTTGTCATGATCTTCAACCCCTACTACTATGTAAGAATTATTGGTTGGGTTTGAATTTGAAAGTGCGCAAATGTGTTTTAGGAATTTTCCTTTGCCTTCGCGAGTGTGCAAATTGAGTTGCCGCTTTTTATCATAAAAACTTGACTCATCATTATGAGCTAAGAGGTTCTTAATCAAAAGGCGTTTGTTAATCATCGGTGGTCAAAATTGTTCTAAGGTACTTTATTTCCTATGCTAGCCTCCCATAGCGAAAACCAATCTTCTAATGATAGTTCTATTTTTGTTGCGTGCATTAATTTTGAAATCCGATCCAAGTCCGTAGTTCCGCAAACCGGAAGAATTTGAGCAGGATGTTTTATGATCCAGGCTAGTAATATCAAATCTAGAGAAACATTATGTTTTGCCGCAATTATTGTTGCTTGTGAGTAAACTCGTATCGATTTTTCTTGATCATTTCTAAAAACCGATCCCAACGGATTCCATGCCATGGGTCGTATATTGTGAAGTTGCATGTGGTCTAAACTTCCATCTAACATGGCAGCTAAATCAGTGACAGAAAACTGTATTTGATTGTAATTTACGTCTGTTTTCATTCGAATCATGTCTGTCTGACTAGGTGTAAAATTAGAAACTCCAAAATCACGAATCTTGCCTTCTTTTTTCAAATAAGTCACCGCTTCCGCTATTTCGTCTGTTTGCATCAAAGGGCTTGGACGATGCAAGAGCAATAAATCTAAATAATCAGTTTGCAAATTCTTCAAAGATTGCTCTGCCGACCAAATAATATACTTCTTAGAATACTCGTAATGCTTGACCGTGTTATCTCTGTTATATGACAGAAGTTGAATTCCGCATTTAGAGATCAATTGGATTTTTTCTCGGTCAATAGTACTTGATTTAAAAGCTGATCCAAAAGCAGCTTCTGTCGTATAGCCGCCATAAATATCAGCGTGGTCAAAAGTAGAAATTCCGTTATCTAAGCAGCAATGTATCAAATTGATCATTTGCTTTTCGTTTAGGTTTTTACCCCAAACGCCCCAAGTCATCGTTCCGGCTATAATTTTTGAAAAAGGATGTATATTCATAATGACAAAGGAATGATTAAAAAGGTTATATTATTATAATTAAAAGACTATTCTTTAAAGTTCTTAAAAATATAAAAATACAATCACAAATCATCCTTAAAATTCAAGGATTTCGAGAAGTTTTAACCAATTTTTAACATCTTTCTTTTAAAAAAAAATTCAATTTGCACCAGTAAAATTAACAAGTATAATTCACTGTACTAAAATCATGGAAATGGAAGAAAATACCACCACTCTAGACATTAGAGCGATTAATGAAAAAATTGAAAGAGAAAGTGCTTTCATCGATTTACTTACAATGGAAATGAACAAAGTGATCGTAGGTCAAAAGCATATGATCGAAAGATTGCTTATTGGATTGCTTGGTCAAGGTCACATTTTATTAGAAGGGGTTCCTGGATTGGCAAAAACTTTAGCGATCAATACTTTAGCAAAAGCGGTACACGGTTCGTTCAGCCGAATTCAATTTACACCAGATTTACTGCCCGCAGACGTTGTGGGAACCATGATTTATAACATCAAACAAAATGAATTCTCTATAAAAAAAGGTCCCATTTTTGCGAATTTCGTTTTAGCAGATGAGATTAATAGAGCGCCTGCCAAAGTGCAATCGGCTTTGTTGGAAGCGATGCAGGAAAAGCAAGTCACCATTGGCGACTCTACTTTTGTTTTAGACAAACCTTTTTTAGTCCTCGCTACACAAAACCCAATTGAACAAGAAGGTACTTATCCTTTACCAGAAGCACAAGTCGATCGTTTTATGTTGAAAACAGTGATAGACTATCCAAAAATGGAAGAAGAGCGCATGGTTATTCGTCAAAATCTTACCGGTGCTTACGAAAAAGTAAATCAAGTGGTTTCTATCGAGCAAATTCTTCGAGCGCAAGCTGCCGTTCGAGAAGTTTACATGGACGAGAAGATTGAAAAATATATCTTAGACATTGTCTTTGCTACAAGGTATCCTGAAAAATACAAACTTCAAAACTTAAAACCATTAATTGGATTCGGAGCTTCTCCACGTGGTAGTATTAATTTAGCCAATGCTGCAAAATGTTATGCTTTTATAAAGCGACGTGGCTATGTTATTCCAGAAGATGTCCGTGCTGTTGTGCATGACGTCTTGCGTCATCGTATCGGAATTACTTATGAAGCGGAAGCTGAAAACATCACTTCTGTTGATATTATCAACAAGATCGTTAATGAAGTTGAAGTTCCTTAAAGATTTCCAAAAACCTTAGATCCAATAACCCTAGCGCCTTTGTGCCTTTGTGGCTAATTATATGGAAACAAAAGACCTGCTCAAAAAAGTTCGTAAAATAGAAATCAAAACCAGAAGATTGAGTGATCATATCTTTTCGGGAGAATATCATACGTCATTCAAAGGTCGTGGAATGACTTTCTCAGAAGTTAGACCTTATCAATACGGCGATGACATCCGGGCAATCGACTGGAATGTAACCGCCAGATACAACGAAGCTCACGTAAAAGTTTTCGAAGAAGAAAGAGAACTTACGATGATTTTGATGGTTGACATTAGCGGTTCAGAAAGTTTTGGAACTAAAAATCAATTTAAGAAAGATATTGTTATAGAAATTGCCGCAACGATGGCTTTTTCCGCCACGCAAAACAATGATAAAATCGGTCTAATTTTATTTTCAGACCAAATCGAATTATATATTCCTCCCAAAAAAGGAAGATCTCACGTCCTCAGGATTATTCGAGAATTGATTGAATTTGAGCCACAAAGTCATAAAACAGATATCGCTCAAGCATTAAAATTCCTGTCGAGCACACAAAAAAAGAAAGCAATTGTTTTTATGATCTCTGATTTTATGTCTGATGAGTACGAACAAACTTTAAAAATTGCTTCTAAAAAACATGACATCACTGGCATTCGAGTGTATGATATTCGTGAAGAAAAAATGCCTAATATAGGAATGGTGTCGATGCAAGATGCCGAAACTGGCGCCGTACAATGGGTAAATACAGGGTCAAAATCTGTCCGACTGAACTACGAAAAATACTATCAGGATAAAATCAACTATTTTAAAGAGACTTTTAGTAAATCAGGTTCTGGCGTCGTCAATACGAGAGTAGACGAGAGTTATGTGACGAAATTATTAGGTTATTTTAAATCGAGATAAAGGCCGACTTTGGCATAAGACTATGAGAAAAACATTTTTTATTGTATCTATTTTACTAATCACTTCTGTTGTTTTTTCGCAACAAAAACAGGTGCAAACTAGTATTGATACAACTAGAAATAAAATTGGCGCCGAATTTAAGTTGACGCTACGAACAACCGTTGACACGACTGCCAAAGTAGCTTTTCCAAGTCCGAAGAGTATCGGCGCTTTAGAAGTAATCCAGTCCTATGCCATAGACACCATTAAAAAAGACAGCCGCTATGAGCTGGTCAAAAAGTACGGATTAACGCAATTTGATAGTGGCAAATACAGCATCCCGAAACTAACAATTCTAATTAATAACAAACCTTTTTTTTCAGACAGCATTCGCGTTGAGGTGAACAATGTAGTGGTTGACACCCTCAAACAGAAACTTTTTGATATAAAGCCCATTGCCGATGTCAAGTCGAGCAAAAGTTGGATCTGGAAATTGGCGCTGATTTTACTACTTCTAGCCGGAATTGGTGCTTTCATCTACTGGTTTCTAAAGATCAGACAAAAGAAAAAAATCGAAGAGGAGGTTTATAAAACTCCAATAGAAAAAGCAACAAGTCTTCTAAATTCTCTAGAGAAAAAGCAATTATGGCAACGTGGTGAGGTCAAAGCGTACTATAGCGAATTGACAGACATCGCCAGAAATTATATCGAAGAAGCTATTGATGTTCCTGCCATGGAAAGTACAACGTCCGAATTAATCGAAGGACTTCGTAACGCTTCCCAGAAGAAGAAAATGGCACTATCAGCAGAGACGCTGGAGAATCTTGAACGCGTTTTACAGCAGGCTGATTTGGTGAAATTTGCAAAATCCAAACCGCTCGAATTCGAAATTACGGAAGATCGAAAAAAGATCGAAAGAGCCATCGTGATTTTAGACAAATCTATTCCGATTGTAGTTGAAAATGAAGACGAATTGCTGCTCAACGAATTGCAACGACAAGAACAAATTCGTCTGCAATTGTTGAAGAAACGTAAGAAGCGAATTCAATTATCTATTGGAATTCTGGTTGGAATTGTGTTCTTCGTTTTTGCTTTCTTGATTACTACCAAAGGATTTACCTATGTAAAAGACGTGATTCTAGGAAACACCTCCAAAGAACTATTAGAAGGCGAATGGGTTTATAGTGAATACGGAAATCCAAGTATTACCATAGAAACACCACAAGTGCTAACGCGTACGGACATTTCTAAGAATTTACCGAAAGACGGTATGGCATTAATCAAGGAGATGCAAACTTTTATGTATGGAAGTTTAATCAGCAATTTTCAAATTGGAGTTTCTACCTTTAAGTACAAACAAGAAGGTGAGATAGATTTGACCAAAGCAATCGACGGCTGGTTGCAGTTTGTGGAAAGTCAAGGCGCACAGAATATGATTGTTAAGCAAGAAGATTTCGACACAAAACAAGGAGTCAAAGGACTGAAGGCTTATGGCACTTTTTCTAGAGTTGACGATATCACAAAAAGCAGTACGAAGTATTATTATGAGGTTTTACTGTTTCATCAAGAAGGCGGATTACAACAAATAGGAATCATTCACCTAGAAGGCGATTCTTATGCAAACCAAATTTCAGAACGAATCTTAAACTCGGTCGAACTTAAAAAAGTTAGCGAATAATGAAAGAGATCACTTTTTTGAATCCGGGTTTCTTTTGGCTATTCTTATTGCTACCTGTCGCGATAGGTTGGTATTTATGGAAAAGAAAACAGCAGGCACCTACACTGAAAATTAGTTCATTGCAAGGTTTTCAGGCTACTTCTTCTTTCTTAGCGAAGTTGCAACCGATTTTGTTCGTCATGCGATTGCTGGCCTTAAGCGCAGTAATTGTAGCAATGGCAAGACCAAGAACCGTTGATATTAGCAACGAAACCAAAACAACAAAAGGTATCGACATCGTTATTGCAGTCGATGTGTCCGGTAGTATGCTTGCGAAAGACTTGAAGCCAAACAGAATGGAAGCCTTGAAAAGAGTGGCGTCCGATTTCGTCGAACAGCGACCAAACGACCGAATAGGCTTGGTGGTTTACGCGGCTGAAGCTTATACAAAAACGCCTGTAACTAGCGATAAGGCGGTAATTGTTGACGCGATCAGCAGCATCAAGTACGACAATGTCTTACAAGACGGGACAGGAATCGGTATGGGACTTACCACCGCGGTAAATCGTTTGAAAGATAGCAAGGCAAAAAGCAAAGTGATTATTTTACTTACCGATGGTGTCAATAATGCTGGATTTATCGAACCTGAAACCGCATCTGATATCGCAGAACAATACGGAATAAAAGTTTATACAATTGGAATTGGAACCAACGGAATGGCGGAATTTCCCTATGCCATTGCTCCAAATGGACAATTCTTATTTCGAATGATGCAAGTTGAAATAGATGAAAAATTAATGAGAAGCATTGCACGAAAAACAGGAGGGAAATACTTTAGAGCTACAAGTAATACTAAACTAGTTCAAATTTATAACGAAATCAATAAATTAGAAACTACAGAAATTCAAGAGTTGCGATACTATGATTATGAGGAGAAATATCGTCCCTTAGTTTTGATTGCGGGAATTTTATTGCTAATTGAAATCGGATTGCGAAACACTATCTTTAAAAGTTTTATCTAAAAATGTACGAATTAGAAGAAAAAAGTTATTTATACCTTTTAGCCATCATTCCTCTGTTGGTGTTGCTTTTCTTATACGTGCAGTATTGGAAAAGAAAAAAACAACGCGAATTTGGAGACCTAGAATTGGTTAAGAAATTAAGTCCACAGCGTTCTGTTTTCAAACCTGCTTTGAAGTTTGCTTTACTAATAATAGCATTAGTAGGTTTAATCCTAGGTTTGGTCAATCCTAAAATAGGAACCAAAATGGAAACCATTAAACGCGAAGGAATTGATATCGTGTTTGCCATGGACGTTTCCAAAAGTATGCTCGCAGAAGATGTGGCGCCCAATCGTTTGGAAAAAAGCAAGCAAATCGTTTCGCAAATTATCAATCAGTTAGGGAACGACCGGATTGGAATCGTCGCTTACGCGGGCAGTGCTTTTCCTGTTTTGCCAATTACTACAGATTACAGCGTTTCCAAAATGTTTCTCCAAAGTATGAATACGTCTATCGTTTCTTCTCAGGGAACTTCTCTGGAAGACGCGATCAAACTGTCTTCAACGTATTTTGATAAAGGTAACAAAACCAGCAAGTTATTAATATTGATTTCAGATGGTGAAGATCATTCAGAAGGAGCAAACGATGCTGCTGCAGAAGCCAACAAGAATGGAATGAAGATCATCACCATTGGCGTTGGAACCGAAAAAGGTGGCCCAATTCCAATCAAACAAAATGGAGTTGTTCAAAGTTTCAAAAGAGACAACAACAATGAAGTGGTGATTACAAAATTGAATCAAGAAAGTTTAAAAGAAATCGCTAAAGCAACCAAAGGCGGTTATGTTAACGGGAATTCTACCAAAGAAGTGCTGGCTTATGTAAAAAAAGCCCTAGACAATATTCAAAAAACCGAGTTTGAAGCGACGCAAATGGCAGATTTTGAATCTCAGTTTCAATGGTTCTTAGGAATCGCCTTTGCATTGTTGTTTTTAGATATTTTCTTCCTTGATAGAAAAACCAATTGGATTACAAAGTTGAATTTGTTTAACGAAAAAGAATCATGAGACAATTCATTTTATTAATTCTGCTAGCTATATCTTCCGTTTCTTTGGCTCAGGAAGTCGATAAAAATTTACCTAAAGCCAACGATGAATTTGAAGCCAAAAAATACGCAGATGCGGAAGCGGACTACAGAATCTCGTTGTCAAAAACACGGAAAAATTCGGTTGCGAGTTACAATTTAGGAAATTCCATTTATCGCCAAAATCAAGCTGGTGAGGCGAAGTATTCTTTTATGAAGGCAATCGAAAGCGCCAATTCCCGAGATCAAAAACACCTAGCGTATCATAATCTAGGCAACGCCCTCATGAAGGAAAAAAATTATGGTCAAGCAGTTGAAGCGTTTAAAAATGCATTGCGAAACAACCCTAATGATGAAGAAACAAGGTATAACTTTGCGTTGGCGAAGAAAATGTTGAAAGACAATCCTCCAAAAGACGATAAAAAGGATAAGAAGAAAGACGACAAGAAGGACGAAAAGAAAGATAAGAAGGACGACCAGAAAGACGATAAAAAAGATAAGCAAGACGACAAGAAAGAAGGCGATAAAGATAAAAAAGAAGACAAAGGTCAGAACGACAAACCCAATGAACCAAAGCCTAAACCTGGAGGAATTTCTAAAGAACGGTTACAAAATTTGTTGGATGCTGTAAATAATGAAGAGAAAAAAATTCAAGATAAAGTCAACGCCAAAAAAGTAAAAGGGAAACCTGTTCAAACAGAAAAAGATTGGTAACTGGCGAGATCGCAAGATTATAACACGATTAGAAGCTAAGATTGCAAAACGAAATGAAAAAATATTTAATACTGTTTTTAATAAGTTTTCACGGACTTTGGGCTCAAGTACAATTTGAAGCCAAAGTAAGTAAAAACACCTTGGGCCTAAACGAAAGATTACGTATCGATTTTACAATGAATGCCGATGGAGATAATTTCTCTCCACCGTCTTTTGAAGGATTTAGAATTGTGGCTGGACCAAGTCAACAAGTAAGTCAATCCTGGATAAACGGTAGAAGTTCCTTCAATAAATCCTACTCCTATTTTTTGTTGCCTACTCAAAAGGGAACATTAACCATCAAGCAGGCAGCCGTTGAAATTAACGCTCAGATATACAAAACGAACCCAATCAAGATCAACGTAACCGCTGCGGTGCAACAACCAAGGGATCCGAACGATGAACCACAAATTTCTGCTGACGATGCCATTCACTTGGTCGCAGAAATTTCGAAAGGAAATCCTTATGTCAACGAACCAATCACCGTTGTTTATAAATTATACTTCAGTTACAATATCGGAATTACCAATTGGAGAGAACTTAACAAGCCAAAGTATAATGATTTTTGGAGTCAAAACATCGACATCAAACAACTAGTGGCAGAAGAAGGTAAATATAACGGAGAACGCTGCCGTTGCGTAGTTCTGAGAAAAACAGTTTTGTATCCACAAAAATCCGGGAAACTCGAAATAGAACCGCTATCGTTGGACATCGACGTACAAGTACCCACCAACCGCCGTAATTTCTTCGGACAAGTTCAAGTGGTTGAAGACAACAAAAGAGTGTCGGCAGGAAGTAAAACGATTAGTGTAAAACCACTCCCAGAAGCTGGAAAACCAATCGATTTTTCAGGTGCAGTAGGACGATTTAATTTCTCAGTTACGCCTTCTAAAACGACCTTAAAAAACGGCGAATCATTAGACTTGAAAGTAGTAGCATCAGGCACGGGTAATCTAAAATTATTTACACTTCCAAAACCAGTGGTGCCCAATTCACTAGAGATGTACGATCCTGTTCATAGCGAAAAAGTAAATACGCCGTTGTCGGGAATGAACGGTAGCATTTCGGATTCTTATACGATTATCCCGCAATTCAAGGGAAAATATCCAATCAAGCCGATGACGTTTAGTTACTTTGACTTATCCACTGGAAGATACAAGACGATTACTTCGCCAGAAATTGTAGTTAATGTGTTAGATGGACCGTCAAATGCCGACAACACCGTGGCTTCATCCAATACTGGAGCAGCAAAGATGAAAGTAACCGCAGGAGAACAATTTCAATTTATAAAATTAAATACGAGCCTAAGTGCTATGCACAAGAAGGATTTTTTCGGATCCACCTTGTTTTATGTACTGACTTTCTTGCCACTGCTGATTATTCCAATCATCGTCTTATTGAAAAAGAAAAAAGAAGCGATCGATGGTGACGTCGTTGGAAATAGAATCAAGATGTCTAACAAATTGGCGAAAAAATATTTGTCAGAAGCCAAGATGCAACTTCAAAATAAAGAAATGTTCTATGTTGCTTTGGAAAAAGCCATGCATAATTTTCTAAAGGCAAAACTAAACATTGAAACCTCAGAAATGAGCAAGGATTTCATTCAAGAATTGCTATTATCTAGAAATGGTTCTGCAGCATCTGTTGCCGCTTTTATTGATTTGACGAAAAATTGCGAATTCGCTCGTTATGCGCCCACATCAAGCGTTGCGATTCAACAAGATTATGACAAAGCAGTGACCATTATTTCCGAATTAGAAAAGCAAATATCCTAATTGATAGTGTAAGAAAATGAAAAAGATACTTTATTTATTGCTTTTGACCTCACAATTTTTCGCTGCCCAAACCGGCTTCGAAAAAGGAAATGCGTTGTATCAAAAGGGGAAATATGAAGAGGCGATTGCTGCTTATGAAACCGTTTTGGGTTCAAAAAAAGAGTCGGCTGAATTGTACTTCAACATCGGGAATTGCTACTATAAACTCAACAAAGTGGCTCCGGCAATTTACAATTACGAAAAAGCCAAAGTGCTCGATCCTAATGACCGTGAAATCGAAAACAATCTGACATTTGCGCACAAAATGACCATCGATGAAATCAAAGTGGTGCCAAAAGTTGGCTTTGCTAAATTGTTGAGAGATTTCACAGGAACATTTCATTACGACACTTGGGCGTGGATTACCGTTGCGCTTTCCGGATGTTTCCTGTTGTTTTTTATCGGCTATTACTTCTCGCAATATGCACTGTCTAAAAGAATCTTTTTTATTGGAATGTTTATGCTTGTTTTTCTAATTTTATTAAGCGCATTGGCCGCAATATTTGAAAAATCACACGATGAAAACGAAAGACCGGCGATTGTTTTTGCAGAAATCGCTCAAGTAAAAAGCGAACCCAAAGCATCAAGTTCAGATGTGTTTTTGCTGCATGAAGGTGCCAAAGTTTATCTGCACGAAAAGATTGAAAATTGGGTAAAAATAGAATTGACTGATGGCTCGGAAGGTTGGATTGAAAGTTCCGCTGTTAAGTCTGTCAAATAGTTAGTTTTTTTCTTGGTCATGCTCCAAATGGAATTCCTCTGACTGAAATACCTCAAACCAAGCGGCAATTGAAGGATACATGTTTTTCGATACTTCTTGAACTATCGGATAAAGCGTCGACTTTTCTTTGGTTTCTTTCGAAAGGAAGAAGTTTTCAAAATTGATTTTCTGAAACAAATTGAGCAGAATACTGACCACCAAAATGGTGCGTAAAAGTCCAAGAAACGCCCCCAAAAAATTATTCATAAAACCCAAACTAGCAAAATTAGCCATCGAGGTAAAAGCTTTTGCTAAACTTGAAACTACAATAATGACAATAATAAAAGTAATGGCAAATGCCGCAACTTGAACGGTCTTGGCGTCCCAAG
>CANHEA010000048.1 GCA_947459635.1 Flavobacteriaceae bacterium
ATTCTTAGCTGCATTTTTATCTAAATCGGTCTCCGTAAAACTTCCTTTGTCAACGGCACCACCTATGATGATTAATTTTCCTCGTATGTTCATGTGGTAAAAATAACCAAAAATTAAAGTTCACCAAACGTATTTATTGAAATTGAAACAAATGTTTTAACGTTCTTATCAACATTTTTAGGAGCCGGGAACCTGCTGTACGCTATATCTTTTTTCGGTTTGGCAACCGAAAAAAGGATGCCGCTGCCATCAGGGCTAAAAATTCCAACACAGAAATTCCAAATTCCAAAACAAGGCAAACATTGGAACTTGGAATTTCATTTATTGGAACTTCAAAAAATAATTTTGACAAACCAACCAAAAAATCTATTTTAGTAAACCAAATCTTGTTATATTTAACAAATTCATTAGCAAAAACAAACTCCTCTAAACATTAGTCATGAAAATATTAAAAGTACAAGCACTCCGTGGCCCAAACATCTGGAGTGTTCAAAGAAAAAAACTCATCCAAATGCGTTTGGACTTAGAGGAAATGGAGCAATTTCCTACCAATAAAATTGAAGGGTTCCGCGAACGAATAGAAGCCATGTTTCCCACTATGATTGAACATCGTTGTTCTGAAGGTGTTCGCGGTGGATTTTTCTCCCGCATCGAACGAGGCACTTGGATGGGACATGTCATCGAACATATCGCACTCGAAATACAAACGCTCGCCGGCATGGAAACTGGTTTTGGTAGAACACGCGAAACCAAAACACCTGGTATATATAATGTGGTTTTTAGTTACACTGAAGAAAATGTCGGCATGTTCGCTGCTGAAAGTTCAGTGGCAATAGCAAATGCGCTTATCAAAGGAACCGACTACGATTTAGAGGCCGATATCAAAAGAATGCGAGAAATCAGAGAACGTGTGCGTCTCGGACCAAGTACTGGGAGCATCGTCGAAGAAGCGGTCGCTCGCGATATTCCGTGGATTCGCCTCGGAACCAATTCCTTAGTGCAATTAGGATATGGAGTTAATCAAATGCGTTTTCAAGCAACCATCACTTGCAAAACCAGTAGCATCGCCGTTGACATCGCCTGCAATAAAGAGCAAACTAAAAAAATGTTAGACGATGCTTCCATTCCTGTCGCTAGTGGCGGCATTTGCGTCGATGAAGAAGATTTGGAAGCAGTAGTAAAGAAAATTGGCTATCCCATCGTCCTCAAACCATTAGACGGAAACCACGGAAAAGGCGCGTCAATCAATGTAAAAACATGGGAAGACGCCGTTGCTGGATTAGCATATGCTAAGAAATACAGTCATAGAATTATCGTAGAAAAATTTATCACCGGCTTTGATTTCCGAGTTTTAATCATTGATAACAAATTAGTAGCTGCGGCTAAGAGAATTCCAGCACATGTTGTTGGTAACGGAAAAGATAACCTTCAACAACTCATTGATACTACGAATTTAGATCCACGTCGCGGTTATGGACATGAAAATGTGCTCACCGAAATTGATGTCGATCGTGACACTTTAGATTTATTAGAAAAATTAAATTACACTTTAGAAACAATACCGAAAAGCGGTGAAATCGTTTATCTAAAATCGACCGCAAACCTTAGCACTGGAGGAACTTCTGTAGATGTAACCGATATGATGCACCCTGAAAATGTATTCCTATGCGAACGAATTTCTCGTGTGATTGGTTTAGACATTTGCGGCGTCGATATCATGGCGGAAAACCTAACACAACCGCTCAAAGAAAACGGCGGTTGTATTCTAGAAGTAAATGCCGCTCCGGGTTTCCGTATGCACTTAGCACCATCGGAAGGTTTACCAAGAAACGTCGCGTCTCCTGTAATCGATATGTTGTATCCACCCGGAAAACCAAGTCGAATTCCGATTATCGCAGTAACAGGAACCAACGGAAAAACTACAACCACTCGTTTGTTGGCGCATATCGTAAAAAACAACGGCTATAAAGTTGGATTTACAACTTCAGACGGAATTTACATTCAAAATCACATGTTGGAAAAAGGCGATACCACTGGTCCCGTTTCGGCAGAGTATATCTTGAAAGATCCAACCGTTGAATTTGCTGTTCTAGAAACCGCTCGTGGTGGAATTCTGCGTTCAGGTTTAGGATTTAGCCGTTGTGACATTGCCGTTATTACGAATATTCAGGAAGATCATTTGGGCTTAAGCGATATTCACACCTTAGAAGATTTAGCGCGTGTGAAAAGTACTGTGGTGAAAAGCGTCAAAAAAGATGGTTGGGCAATCTTGAATGCAGAAGACGAACAATGTGTCAAAATTGGTCAAGAACTCAGCTGTAATGTTGCCTACTTCAGCATGGATGAAGAAAATCCATTGATCAGAAAATTATGCAAAGAAGGTAAAATCGTTTGCGTGTATGAAAACGGATTTATCACCGTCAAAAAAGGCGAATGGAAAATCCGCATCGAACGCGCCACACACGTGCCACTAACCATGGGCGGAAAAGCAAAATTTATGATTGCCAACGTTCTAGCAGCTACTTTAGCTAGTTATTTGCAAGGCTTTAAAACGGAAGATATTAGTACATCTTTGCAAACATTCATTCCGAGTGCGGCACAAACTCCGGGTCGTATGAACATATTCGACTTCAAGAAATTCAAAGTCATGATCGATTTTGCTCACAATCCGTCAGGTTATCGTGGTGTTGAAGATTACTTAAGCAGTGTTGAAGCCAACAAAAAAATTGGAATTATTGCTGGTGTAGGAGATCGTCGTGACGAAGATATTAAAGAATGTGCACGAATTGCCGGCCGCATGTTTGATCATATTATCATTCGTCAGGAAAAACACCTGCGAGGAAGAACGGAAGATGAAATTATCGGTCTAATTATGGAAGGAATTGCAGAATCAGGACGAACTGTAACGCACGAAATTATCACCAAAGAAGTAGAAGCCATCAAACACGCAATCAATAGCGCCGAAGAAGGAACTTTTATTACAGCACTAAGCGATGTAGTGACCAACGCTATCGAAATTGTTCAAGAATATCTTGATAAAGAAAACGAACAAGAATAGATTACTGTTCAGATTGTAACAAAGAATACTGTTAATAGACCAACTGCTGTCTTTGACAGTATTCTTTTTTTTATACATTTACTCGCATCAAAAAATCATCCTTTATGAAGAAAATTTCACTACTCGTTTTAAGTTGTTTCCTAACATTTTCGATGTTCGGTCAATTAAAAAAAATTACGCTTGAAGAATCAGTTCTGCAACAAAACCGTCAATTTAGAGCCGACAAATTGCTGGCTTTCCAATGGATTCCTAACACCATTCAGTATATTTACTTTGCGGAGGGCGGAAAGAAATTGATGACCGCTTCAGCAACTAATTCAACTGCTACAGAATTCATCACCTTGGCTGATTTCAACAAAGCGTTAGGAACCGATCTTAAATCTTTTTTTGGCATCGAATGTAAAAATGCGACCATATTTACGATTTCAAATGGAGCTAAATTTTACGAATACAATACCGCTACTAAAACAGGCAAACTAACAGCAGAATTTTCTGATTCAGACGAAAATCAATCGTATGACAACGCAAAAGAAAAGGTGGCCTTTACCGTAAAAAACAACCTCTACTACTTAAACCAGAATAAGGAAAGAATTGCTGTCACCAGCGAATCCAACGAGGGAATTGTTTCGGGACAAAGCATTGCTCGAAATGAATTTGGCATCGAAAAAGGAATCTTCTGGTCGCCAAAAAATAATCTACTCGCTTTTTATCAGAAGGATCAATCTGAAGTAGCCGATTATCCGCTGCTTGACATCAACGAAACACCGGGAAAATTAGAAAACATCAAGTATCCAATGATTGGACAAAAAAGTGAAAAACCACGAGTTGGTATTTACAATTTGGCAACAAAGCAAACGGTATTCATCAAACCACGAGGAAATGCTGACGACTATTTAACTAATCTTTCTTGGTCGCCAGACGAAAAATTTGTTTTGATTGCCGAAGTCAATCGTGGACAAAACGACATGTCTTTAAACATTTATGATGCTCAAACTGGAAATTATGTGCGTACTATTCTGAATGAAAAAAATCCAAATTGGGTGGAACCAGAACATGCGGCTTATTTCCCGAAAGCGACTTCTAATAATTTCATTTGGTTTAGCGAAAAAGACGGATTTCACAATCTTTATTACTATTCCATCGATGGCAAACTAATTAAGCAATTAACCAATAATAAATTCCCAGCTAGAGAAATCTTAGGTAACAATCCAGCAGGAACTGAAATTTACTTCACAGCAACAGGCGAAAACGGAACCAATATGTTGGCTTATAAAGTCGATTTGAAAGGCAAACAAACACTCATCACCAAAGACCAAGGGGTTCATACAGTGGCAATAAGCACCGACGGAAATTGGATTTTTGATGAATTCTCCAACCACAACACGCCATCAAAATCATTGATGTACGACAAAAGTCTTAAAGCGAAAACCATTTTAGAAAGCAAAAACAAGTACGATGGCTACGAAATGGGAACGGCTGATATCAAAACCATCAAAGCTGCGGACGGAACCACCGACTTATACACGCGATTGATCAAACCAAGCAACTTCGACCCGACGAAAAAATATCCAGTGATGATTTACGTATACGGAGGTCCACATGCGCAAATGATCACCAATTCATTTCTCGATGGTGCCAATTTGTGGATGTACTGGATGGCAGAACAAGGTTATTTAGTTTTCACTGTTGACAATCGCGGATCGGACAATCGTGGCTTTGCCTTCGAAAGTGTGATTCACGGACGATTGGGTGTGAACGAAATCGACGATCAAATGAAAGGTGTTGACTACCTAAAATCATTGCCTTATGTGGATGGTAACCGATTGGCAGTCCACGGATGGAGCTTCGGTGGATTCATGACAACGTCTTTGATGTTGCGCAAACCAGACGCGTTCAAAGTTGGTGTGGCTGGTGGACCAGTTACAGACTGGAAATATTACGAAGTGATGTACGGCGAACGTTATATGGACACACCAGCAGAAAACCAAAAAGGATTTGACGAAGCAAATACATTAAACTATGTCAAAGATTTAAAAGGAAAATTATTGCTCATCCACGGAACGAGCGATGATGTGGTGGTCATGCAACACAACTTTTCATTGGTCAAAAAATTTGTCGAAGCTGGGAAACAAGTCGATTTTTTCCCTTACCCAATGCACAAACACAATGTTGGCGGAAAAGATCGAGTACACTTAATGACCAAAGTTTTAAACTACATTATCGATAATAATAAATAGTTTTAGGAGCTAATCCTGCTGTCCGTTACATCTTTTGTGCGGAACAACCGCACAAAAGGATGCCACTTCCATCAGGGCTAAAAATAAAAAATGCCAATCGAAAAAAGATTGGCATTTTTTATTTTAAAATATCGAGACCTTACGTTTTCTGTGGTTTCTTTCTGGCAGCCGGAAATAACACATTATTCAAAATCAATCGAAATCCAGGCGAATTCGGATGCAAGTCCAAAACAGTTGGCTCATCTCCTACCCGATGTTGAAAATCTTCTGGATCATGTCCCCCAAAAAAAGTAAAAAACCCTTTTCCTTTTTGTCCGTGAATGTACCGCGCTTCGTCATTCAATTCGCATTTACCCAAAGTCAACACATTCGACTTAATGAGTTCAGAATCGAAAGAGGTACTTTGTCCCATAAATCCTTTGACCAATTGGGTGTGATTCTGACACAACATGCTTGGTATCACATCCCATTTGGCGGAAAAATCCATCAAAGTGAAGTAATCTTTTTCAAAAGGAATTTTCCGTTTTTCCGTCATATCAATATCCGAGAATTCGTAATGCTCAGGTCTTCTGTCTAAAATAAAATTCTTGAAGGCAAACGTTCTACTGTAGTCAATTTTGGATTGGTAGTTACCTTCGCTTGCATCACCATCGAACATCGGCTCGCAAATATCAACACCTTCCGCTGATAGAGCAATATCAAAACTATCTGTCGCTGAGCACATGGCAAACATAAATCCACCGCCAATTACAAAATCTCGAATCTTTTTAGCTACTGCCAATTTCTCTTGAGAAACCTTAGCATAACCTAATTTAGTAGCCAAAGCTTCAGCTTCTTTCTTCTGTTCGATATACCAAGGCGCATTGCGATATTGTCCGAAAAATTTACCGTATTGCCCCGTAAAATCTTCGTGATGCAAATGCAACCAATCATATAAAATCAATTGATCGCTCAATACTTCTTCGTCATAAATCGGTGTAAATGGAATTTCAGCATAGGTCAAAACCATCGTTACTGCGTCGTCCCAAGGTTGTTTCCCTTTCGGTGTATAGACCGCAACTTTAGGCGCTTTTTCTAAGACCACCGTTTCCATATTTTGCGATGGACTAGAAATTTCATCTAAAATCTGATTGGCTTCTGCATCGGACAAAAGTTCAAAACTAACCCCACGAATTTGACATTCCTTGCGGATTTCTTCGGCATCGGGCAACAAGAAAGAACCGCCACGATAGTTGAGGAGCCAGCTGGCTTTATACTGTTTATTCAAACACCAATACGTAATTCCGTAGGCTTTCAGATGGTTCTTCTGAGTCGTTTCATCCATCGGCAATAGGATGAAACTTGCTTTGACCGAAAAAGAAAATAAAAGGAATAAGATATAGAAAGTACTCTTCACTTCAATTGGTTTTAACGCTGCAATGGTAGTAATGCGATTCAAAGATAACAGAAATTCTGTGAAGAAAAGCATAAAAAATACCGATGAATTTCTGTACAACTACTATCCAAAAAATTCCTTAATAACAATAATAAACAGTCATCTATAATTCTAAAAAAACATTGCGTCTTAGCGACTTTGCGAGCCAATTTTAGATCTCGCAAAGTCGCTAAGACGCAAAGAAAATTTACTTTTCAATTAAAATGGAACGTCACTATCATCGTCCGCATTATTGATCGTGCTACCAAAGGCTTCATTAGGAGAAGGCAATGTTTTCGTTGAAAATGGATTGTCTTCATGATTCATTTTGGAAGGCAAATCGTCATAGGCGCCGCCGTAATCATCAAGGTTGTCGAATTTACCAAGATTGCCGACGAATTTCAATCGGATATTCTCTAATGAACCGTTACGGTGTTTGGCAATTATAAATTCCGCTTGTCCCTGCGTTGGTGTTCTTTCGTCATCATCCCATTCATCAATCTTGTAATATTCTGGACGGTAGATAAACGAAACGATATCGGCATCTTGCTCGATTGCTCCAGATTCACGAAGGTCGGAAAGCAAAGGTCGTTTGCTAGAACCACGTGTTTCCACAGCACGCGATAACTGTGACAAAGCGATGACAGGCACGCTCAATTCTTTAGCGAGTGCTTTTAAGTTTCTTGAAATAGTTGAGATTTCTTGTTCCCGATTTCCGCCACCTTTACCATTGTTTCCACCAGCAGTCATCAATTGGAGATAATCGACGATAATCAATTTGATGCCATGTTGGGAAGCCAATCGACGTGATTTTGCTCTCAAGTCAAAAATCGATAATGAAGGCGTATCATCGATGTATAATGGTGCTTTTTCTAAGTTTTTTACTTTAATGCTCAATTGTTCCCACTCGTGTTTTTCGAGTTTACCAGTTCTTAATTTCTCCGAAGACAAACCAGTTTCAGAAGAAATTAATCTCGTAATTAACTGCACGGAAGACATCTCCAAAGAA
This sequence comes from Flavobacteriaceae bacterium, assembly GCA_947459635.1. Taxonomy (GTDB): domain Bacteria; phylum Bacteroidota; class Bacteroidia; order Flavobacteriales; family Flavobacteriaceae; genus Flavobacterium. The sequence continues at coordinate 7,719 of CANHEA010000048.1, forward strand.
AACAGCGCTACAGGCTGACCAAAGTCGATTGCAATATTTCTCGCCATCGAAAGCACAAAAGCAGTTTTTCCCATACCCGGACGTGCTGCAATAATAATCAAATCGGAAGGTTGCCAACCAGAGGTAATTTTGTCTAGTTTCTCGAAACCTGTTGCGATTCCGCTCAAGCCTTCTTTACCGGCAATTTCTTCAATTCGTTTTTTGGCTTGAATTACCAAACTTTGCGCGGTTTCTGAACTTCGTTTGATATTGCCTTGCGTTACTTCGTAGAGTTTAGATTCGGCTTTGTCAAGCAAATCAAAAACATCGGTGGTTTCGTCATAAGATTCTTCGATAATTTCCGAAGATATTTTGATCAAGCTTCGTTGGATAAATTTCTGAAGAATGATCCGCGAGTGAAATTCGATATGCGCAGAAGAAGATATCTTTTGGGTGAGTTGAATGAGATAGAAATCACCGCCTGCCAAATCAAGTTTTGCGTTTCTTTTGAGCTGCGCTGATACTGTTAATAAGTCAATAGGCTGTGTATCTGTGAACAACTGTACAATAGCTTCAAAAATATGTCGATGTGCTTCTTTATAAAAAGCATCTGGTTGCAAGATATCGATTACCTCATCTACCCCTTTTTTGTCGATCATCATGGCGCCCAAAACGGCTTCTTCAAGCTCTAAAACCTGAGGAGGAAGTTTCCCTTTCTCGAGGTTAATGATGGTCGTTTTCTCGACACGAACTGGGCTTATATTTTTGAAATTTTCCATGTGGCTAAAGTAACTATAAAATAAAAAAAATGCAGAAGTAGTTTTAAGGGAATGCTGTTGATAAATACTTAAAATTTGTTTATAACCACAAAAAAATCCGAAACCATAGGGCTTCGGATTAAGTATCTCAATTGTAAGATTTTACTCTTTGAATTCGCCCATTTTGCTGTATTTATCCATCCTCTGAGCCACTAACTCGGCTGTTGATAAATCTTTCAATTCGTTATAGGCTTTGGTAATATACTGCTCTACAGTTTTGAATGCAGTTTCTCTATCGTAATGTGCCCCACCTAATGGTTCTGGAATCACATCATCGACTAACTTCTGTTTTTTCATATCGGTTGAAGTCAATTTGAGTGCTTCCGCCGCTTGTTCTTTATACTCCCAGCTTTTCCATAAAATCGAAGAACAAGATTCGGGAGAAATCACAGAATACCAAGTGTTTTCCATCATTAATACGCGATCGCCAACACCAATTCCCAATGCACCTCCTGAGGCGCCTTCACCCACTATAACTGCGATGATTGGAGTTTTAAGACGAGTCATCTCAAAAATGTTTCTAGCAATCGCTTCTCCTTGTCCGCGTTCCTCCGCTTCTAAACCAGGATAAGCTCCGGGAGTATCGATTAGCGTTAACACTGGAATGCCGAATTTCTCTGCCATTTTCATCAACCGCAATGCTTTGCGATAGCCTTCTGGGTTGGCCATTCCGAAATTACGCATCTGACGTGTTTTCGTATTATAACCTTTTTGCTGACCTACAATCATAAAGGATTGTCCGCCAATTTTTCCCAATCCGCCGATCATGGCTTTGTCGTCTTTGAATCCACGGTCGCCGAACAACTCTAGAAAAGTGTCGCCGCATAAGGCACGAACGTGATCCATGGTATAAGGACGGTTGGGGTGACGTGACAATTGCACGCGTTGCCAAGCGGTTAGATTTTTATAGATATTTCTTTTGGTTTCGTCTAGTTTTTTCTCGATTTGTTTGCAGGTTGCAGTGACGTCGACGTTGGATTCTGCTCCAATAATCTGGCATTTATCTAATTGATCCTCTAATTCTTTAATGGGAAGTTCAAAATCTAAATATTCCATAAGTCTGGTGTGGTATTAAATTTTTGTTAGGAGAACAAAGATAAAATTTTAAATCAGTAAGAAAAGAAATTTTTTGTTTTAAGTTGTAAACATGGTGGTTGTGGGTTGTCGGTTGTGAGTTGTGGGTTGTCGGTTGTGAGTTGTCGGTTGTGAGTTGTCGGTTGCGGGTTGTGGTTGGTGTGTTTTTGAATTTGACTTCATGAAAATCGAATATCAAATATTAAATATCGAATATCAAAATTAAGAAAGAAGCCCTAGCCCTGATGGAAGCGGCATCCTTTTGTGCTTCTTAGTGCTCGTCGACTCCGCGCAGGTTAACAGCACAAAAGATATAGCGGACAGCAGGACCCGAGCTCCTGAAAGGGCGAATCGGCGAAGCAAATAGCTCCTAATCTTTAGACCGATAGTATTTTACAATACCGTTGGTGATAACCGTGACCAAAATAATCACTGCCCCAAGGTAAAATTGTGGGCTCATTTTTTCTTTTTCGTGGAAAACGAGGACTGCGAGGATGATGCCGTAGATGGGCTCGAGATTGATGGTGAGCATGACGGTGTATGGACTAAGAAAACGCATGACTTTGACCGATGCGATAAAAGCGTAGGCGGTGCAAAGTGAACTCAAAATGGCGAGATACATCCAATCGGAAGCGCTGATGCTGAAAAAACTGGTCGAAAAGCTATTCGTTCCTAACAGCAAGAGTGAGAAAAAAATAATACCACCGGTCAGTTCATAAAACGAAATGAGCGTTGGATTGTAGACTTTGGCAAATTTGCTATTATACACTGAAAACAAAGCAGATAAAAATGCGGAACTCAAACCGAGTAAAATGCCTTCGATATATTGACTTTCCACCCTAAAAATAATGCTCAAACCTACGATGACAATCACACCAAAGAAGACTTCATACCAAATGATTTTTCTGCCGTATAAAATAGGTTCGAGAAAAGAAGTAAAAAACGCGCCAGTCGACAAACAAGCTAAAGTTACGGAGACGTTAGATACTTTGATGGCTCTAAAGAAAGTAAACCAATGCAAGGCAATCACGATACCGGCAAACAGCAATTGAAGTAAGATTTTTTTTGGAATTTGGAGCGGCACTTTGTTATACAAAACATAACATAGTATAAAAAAAACTGCCAATACCATTCGATACCAAACCAATGGCAAAGCATCAAGTGAAATTAGCGCACCCAATACCGCGGTAAATCCCCAAATAAAAACAATTAGATGAAGATGCAAATAACTTTTGACGTTATCGCTTGGCATGGCGCAATAGGAAAAAAGCAACGAAGCTAAAGATTATGTTTGGTGTCCAAACTGCAAGAAAAGGGGAAACAGTCGACTTCTCCGCGAGAACGCCAAAGATCTTATCTAAAAACACAAATGAAAAAGCCAACAAGATTCCGACAGCCAAATTGACTCCCATTCCACCGCGTCGTTTCATAGAGGAAACCGCCACGGCAATGATGGTTAGGATAAATGCCGAAACGGGAATACTGTATTTCTTGTACAAGACCACCAGATAAACATTGATGTTGGAGGAACCTCTTTTGCGTTCTTTCTCTATAAAGGAATTCAATTCGAAAAAAGACAAAGTTTCTGCGATATATACAGTTGGCGACAAATCCTCTAGCTCAAATGAGAATTTCCTCTTGACGACCTCTTGTTTCTCGATGACGTCATTGAGTTCACCAACGGTTCTTTTACTGTACCCGTATAGCTCATATTGCTTGAGTTTGGGATCCCATTTGATGCGATTTGCGGTAATCTTATATTCTAATTGATCGCCTTTGAATTTTTCGAAAGCAAAGTTAAAGGCGGTTTCCGACATCGGATTAAAACTGCTCACATAAATAAACTCATCGTCGCTAATTTGACGATAAACATCTGTATTGTCTCGCATTTCTTCACGACCACCACCAATGAGATAAGTATATCGAAAGTTCTTAAATCCTTCGCTGGCTTTTGGCACGATAAAGAAACCCGCAATTAATGAAGTAATTGAAACAATCGTCGCACCAATAATATACGGCCTTAGAAATCGTGTAAAAGAAATTCCTGAACTTAAAATGGCAATAATTTCGGTGTTGTTTGCTAGTTTAGAGGTAAACCAAATAACTGATAGAAACAAAAACACAGGAAACAAAAGATTGGCGAAATAAATCACAAAGTCGACGTAGTACAACGCAATATCATGAAAAGGCACCTTGTTTTCAATCATCTTATTCACTTTTTCCGAAACGTCGATGACGATCCCGATTGGAATAAAAAGCAACAACATCACCGTAAACGTGGCGAGGTATCTTTTGAGGATGTATTTGTCTATTATTGTTAGCATAGTTGTGTCGGTTGTTGGTTGTCGGTTGTAACGTATTCAAATGATAACCGATAACTGACAACAGTTTTTTTTACAATCTCTGGCTCATTTGTTTCACCATCATTTCTTTCCAAACTCTAAAATCTCCGGCTAAGATATGTTTTCTAGCTTCACGAACCAACCACATATAAAAACCTAGATTGTGAATCGTGGCAATTTGTTTTCCCAAATATTCATTGGCAGCAAACAAATGGCGTAAATACGCTTTCGTATACTCGGTGTCAACGAACGTCATCCCCATTTCATCCAACGGAGAAAAATCGTCTTCCCACTTTTTGTTTTTAATATTTATCGTCCCATTTGCGGTAAATAACATCCCATTTCTCGCATTACGCGTCGGCATCACACAATCGAACATATCTACTCCCAACGCAATATTCTCCAAAATATTGATTGGTGTTCCGACGCCCATCAAATAACGCGGTTTGTCCTCAGGTAAAATATCACAAACAATCTCCGTCATGGCGTACATTTCTTCTGCAGGTTCTCCAACAGATAAGCCACCAATCGCATTGCCTTGTTGACCTGAATTGGCAATATATTCCGCCGATTGCATTCTTAAATCCTTGTAAGTGCTTCCTTGAACAATCGGAAAAAAGGTTTGCTCGTAACCGTATTTAAAAGGAAGTTTTTCCAAATGCTTGATACAACGATCTAACCAACGATGGGTCATGTGCATCGAACGTTGCGCATAGCGATAGTCGCACGGATAAGGTGTACATTCATCAAAAGCCATAATGATATCAGCGCCAATCGTTCGTTGAATTTCCATAACGTTTTCTGGCGTGAAGACGTGATAAGACCCGTCAATATGCGACTTAAACTTAACGCCTTCCTCCTTGATTTTTCTATTGGCAGACAAAGAATACACTTGATAACCTCCCGAATCCGTCAAGATGTTGCGATCCCAATTCATAAACTTATGCAATCCGCCAGCTTGTTCTAAAATAGCAGTCTGTGGACGCAAATACAAGTGGTATGTATTTCCCAGAATAATATCGGGATTAATCTCGTCTTTCAATTCACGTTGGTGTACGCCTTTCACCGATGCCACTGTACCAACAGGCATAAAAATTGGCGTTTCGATCACACCATGATCGGTCGTTATCGTTCCAGCTCTCGCTTTCGATTGCGAATCTTTTTGTAATAAGTCAAACTTCATAAAGCAATTTTTCAGGCGGCAAAGATAGTTTATTTACGATTTCAGATTTTAGATTTTCAAGAAAATACAATTTCAAATATCTAAAATCAAAATTCCACAATCGTAAATCCTTTGGGCGTGACCACAAGGGTCGGGCTATCCGCAGTGCACGGCACTTTGCTCCTATCCCTCACGCAATCCGGTTGTTCAATCGCAATATCAATAAAAAATCACATACCCAAATTCATTTATCGAATATCCAAAATCAAATATCTAATATCATCCATCCCCTATCGTAAATTCCCCACCGTAAATCCTTAATAACTATTCAAAAAAACTTTTGCCACTACCTAAATTAGATTTACTTTTGAGCGATACTAATTTATTTTACTAAACATGCCTAATACACAACAATTAAACGAGTTAACAACACAAGTTCGGAGAGACATACTTCGTATGGTACATGCAGTCAATTCTGGTCATCCGGGCGGTTCGCTGGGTTGCACTGAATTTATGGTGGCTTTATACCAAAACATCATGAACCGCAAACCTGGTTTTGACATGGACGGAATCGGTGAAGATCTATTCTTCCTTTCCAACGGTCATATTTCGCCAGTTTTTTATAGCGTATTGGCGCGTTCGGGCTATTTTCCAGTTTCGGAATTAGCTACTTTCCGTCTCATCAACTCTCGTTTGCAAGGTCATCCAACGACACACGAAGGTTTGCCAGGTGTTCGAATTGCTTCAGGTTCACTTGGACAAGGAATGTCTGTCGCCATTGGTGCAGCACAAGCCAAAAAATTAAATAAGGATGCGAATCTGGTTTACAGTTTACACGGTGACGGCGAATTGCAAGAAGGCCAAAACTGGGAAGCGATTATGTATGCGTCGGCGAAAAAAGTAGACAACCTGATTGCTACAATCGACCTCAACGGAAAACAAATTGACGGCACTACAGATCACGTTTTAGCAATGGGAAGCCTAAAAGCCAAATTTGAAGCTTTTGATTGGGACGTTCTCGAAATCAAAGAAGGAAATAATATAGAAGCGATTTTATCTGGCATGAGCGATGCAAAATCTAGAACTGGTAAAGGAAAACCAGTTTGTGTTTTGTTGCATACTGAAATGGGCAACGGTGTCGACTTTATGATGTACAGTCACGCTTGGCACGGAAAAGCGCCTAACAACGACCAATTGGCAAACGCGTTGGCGCAAAATCCAGAAACTTTAGGCGATTATTAATATTCTATTTCTTAGAACTTTGTGCCTTAGCGTCTTTATGGCATAAACATTAAATTAAAAAAATGAAAAAATACACCAATACAGGAAGTAAAGATACACGCTCAGGTTTTGGAGCGGGAATGACCGAACTAGGCCAAAAAAACGAAAATGTGGTTGCCTTATGTGCCGATTTGATTGGTTCATTAAAATTGGATGAATTTATCAAGAATCATCCAGAACGATTTTTCCAAATCGGAATTGCAGAAGCCAATATGATTGGAATTGCTGCAGGTTTGACCATTGGCGGAAAAATTCCATTTACTGGAACGTTTGCCAATTTTTCTACAGGAAGAGTTTATGATCAAATCAGACAATCAGTAGCCTATTCAGACAAAAATGTAAAAATCTGCGCCTCGCATGCGGGATTAACGTTGGGAGAAGATGGCGCAACGCATCAAATATTAGAAGATATTGGCTTGATGAAAATGTTGCCAGGAATGACAGTTATCAATACTTGTGATTACAATCAAACCAAAGCAGCTACCATCGCGATTGCAGACCACCATGGGCCGGTTTACTTGCGTTTTGGAAGACCAGTTGTTCCTAATTTCACGCCGGAAAATGGCACTTTCGAAATCGGAAAAGCAGTACTTCTACAAGAAGGAACAGATGTTACCATTGTAGCTACAGGCCATTTGGTTTGGGAAGCTTTAATAGCCGCTGAAACGTTGGCTGAAATAGGAATATCTGCTGAAGTCATCAACATACACACGATTAAACCACTCGACGAAGCAGCGATTCTACAATCATTGAGCAAAACAAAATGCATCGTAACCGCGGAAGAACACAATATTATCGGCGGATTGGGAGAAAGCGTATCGAGAGTATTAGCGCTCAACACGCCATTACCACAGGAATTTGTTGCGGTTCAAGATAGTTTTGGTGAATCCGGAACTCCAGAACAATTGATGGAGAAATACCAATTGAATCACCAAGCCATTGTTCGGGCCGCAGAAAAAGTGATCGCGAGAAAATAAATTCCATAAAAAAACCGATTTTTTCAAATCGGTTTTTTTTATTTCACTTTAGTGACAATTCTTATCTAAGTGTTTCTTTAGTCCAGTTGTTGTACCGCTACAATCTAATATTTGACTGTAACTGCTAGGAATCACACCATTTATCTTAATTTCATTTTTGGTCAGGTAGCTATCTCCATCGTCATCAATGTCATATAGGTTCTGAACTCCATCTCCGTCTGTATCATCATTGGTAAAATCACCATCGCCAAGCAAGTCTTCGTCGTTTGATAGGATTCCATCGCCGTCTATATCCGTATGTTTTACGTCATACAATTTAAAGCTAAAAACCAGCGGTGAATAAGATGGTATACCCGCCTGCGCTAAGTTAAAGTAACCCAACCCTGATGGAATAAAAATAACACCTGCACCAAAATCAGTGTAGGAAGTAGGCTCACCTGACACATCAACCTTTTGCCCAGCTTTAAATAAAGGCATTATTTCTCGCCATCCTCTTACTGACAAATCCATTCTCAAGAATAATGATGGAAATGGTGTATATTCAAATTGGGTAGCGAGCAATGTAGTTGTTGAAACCTCATCGACTGTTTCCGTTTTATAACTCAAATAATGCCCATCGTAAGCAGTTAAAACTTCATCAGCTTTTGTAGGCGCGACGCCCGATTCGTAATCTGCTCTTAACTTAAAATAATAGATTTCATAAGTAATATCATTGGACACCACTTCCTTTACCAATAACTTTGGATACGTAGGACTATTAAGGTAATCCATCATCTTAATTTGAGTTGTAGGATCCGTAATTTTAGAAATAGTAACCTCGTTATTGGTATAATCAAGATAATGCGTGTTTAAATAATCTTTAATTATAGCAATATCAGCTGCATATTGAACATCATAGGCTCTAACTGGCACCGGCGTTACACTATCTGCCTTGTTGCAAGAAAATAAAATAAAGACCGAACAGAAAAGAATAAAATATAACCTAAATTTGTTCATTATAGCTGAAATTAAGGAGCGCAAGATACAATATTGATTTATTTTTGTAAATAATTTAACTTCTATTTTTGAAAAAATATGAGAGTGGATAAATATCTATGGTGCGTGCGCTATTATAAGACGAGAAACATGGTCACGGAGGCATGTAAAAAAAATCATATTACAGTCAATGGACAAATTGCAAAGCCTTCTAAAGAAGTGTTCCCAACGGATCAAATTACATTTAGAAAAGATCAAATTACGCAAACCATAACTGTTTTGGATGTTCCTGAGAATCGTGTCGGTGCAAAGTTGGTCGACATCTACAGAAAAAACGAAACTCCAATTGAAGTGTATCAGCATTTAGAACTATTGAAATTGTCTAAAGAACACTATCGAAAGACTGGTGATGGTCGACCAACAAAAAAAGACCGAAGAGACTTAACAGATTTTGAAAAAGAAGCGGAACTAGAATAAGAAACAAACAAGTCATGGAAAATAGAATTCTAACCCATACCGAAATAGAACACAAAATAAGACGAATTGCGTATCAAATATATGAGACATTTGTTGATGAAGAGACTGTCGTATTAGCTGGAATTAGTTCTAACGGTTTCGTATTAGCACAAAAAATCGCGCTGATTCTGGAAGAAATCTCTCCTTTAAAAATTGCTTTGTGCGAAGTGTTTATAGATAAACTAAAACCAAATGCACCAATTACCACATCCCTTTCGCAAAAAGAGTATGAAAATAAAGGACTTGTTTTAGTAGATGATGTATTGAACTCGGGAACAACTTTGGTATACGGGGTGAAGCATTTCTTAGAAGTACCGCTTTCGAAATTCAAAACCGCCGTTTTGGTCGACCGAAATCACAAGAAATATCCGGTTAAAGCTGATTTTAAAGGCCTTTCGTTAAGCACGTCTTTGCGAGAACATGTTCAAGTTGTTTTTAATGATAAAGGTGACTACGCCTACCTAAATTAGTAATTGCTGAATGTCACTGACGATCTCTGCAGGTGATTTTCCGTCAGTTCCTACCGTATAACTAGCCTGATTATAGAAATAGCTTCTTTCAAACAAATGTTGCGCTATAAAATCTTTAAGCTCCTTGTCATTTTTATTTGCAATTAGCGGCCGCGTCGTTTTCTCACCCTTTATTCTATGAAACAAGGTATCAATCGATGTTTTCAAATAGATAGAAATACTCTCTTTACCTTGGAGTAGGAGATGGTTGTTAGCATAGCAAGGTGTTCCACCACCGAGACTCAGTACAAACGATTCGTCAGAAGTAATCAGATCATAAAACACTTCGTGCTCGACCTTGCGAAAATAGATTTCTCCTTTCTTTTCAAACACTGACGCAATCGTATTTTGAATGGTACTTTCGATACAATTATCCAAATCTTTGAATGGAAGTTGTAACTTTTCTGACAAAAGAGAAGCAATAGTTGACTTCCCAGAACCCATATAACCCAGTAAAATTATTTTCATGACAGCAATAAAACCTTTAAAATTAAGGGGTTAAAAGTAAATAGTAAAAAAACCCAAATTTAAAATAAAATTGCTTTGAAAAATAAATAATAAGACCTTATATTTGCACCCGCGTTAGAGAAAAGAAATTTGACTTGGTAGCTCAGTTGGTAGAGCACATCACTTTTAATGATGGGGTCCTGGGTTCGAGCCCCAGCCAGGTCACAAATTTTTTAGATTTTTTCTAATTCCGACTTGGTAGCTCAGTTGGTAGAGCACATCACTTTTAATGATGGGGTCCTGGGTTCGAGCCCCAGCCAGGTCACAACAAGTCGTTCGCATGAGTGGATGACTTTTTTTTTGGCCACGTGGAGAAATTGGTAGACTTGCCATCTTGAGGGGGTGGTGCTCGTAAGGGCGTGTGGGTTCGAATCCCATCGTGGTCACATTTATAACCTATTTACAAGGGTTAGCAAGGTTTTTACTTAACATGTACTTAACCAAAGGTAAAAAAAAACATTCTTTTTAAGAGTGTTTTTTATATATTAGGGAAAGGCGAACCATTACAGAACGCCTTTTTGTTTATAAACTCAAATAATAATCTGCTAAATCAAATCCATTTTCATAACCAGTTTGTTCAATCATATCACTGACTTCAATTTTAAAACCTAATTGATTTAATTCAGATGCTTTTTTATGCCAATCGGCATATTCACCTTTATCAGGAAATAGGACAACATTTCTTTTTTTTATAGGACTAAACAAATCTAACTTTAGATTCTGCTTACTACCTGTTGCAATCCAAATGTAATTTGGTAAAAAGATGCTCATTATAATTGCTGTCTTTTCACTTTCAACAATTGCAATTGCTTTTCCGTAATCTTCATTGATTAAATGTAATCCAAATAAACATTGACGAAGATTAAAATCAGGCACTATAACTGCATTATGAAGCCAATTTATATGACTGTGAGGTGTTTTTATTCTTTTTCCGCTAGCCTTATCGTATAACATAATCTTACAAGCGTGAATTTTTTCTTTTTGGTCAATTTGCCAAAATGCTGTTGAGTTATTCCAAAAACAATTAGTTCCTGATATAAAATAATTTTGCACAGCATTAAATACCTCTCCATTAGAAAATTTAGTTTTCAAAAATTCAGATAGATTATCAATTTGCGGACTTTCAAAATACATTTTATCTAATAATTCTATAGGGTGAAAACTAGGGATGCTTTCGATAGTTTTTTCATTTTTTATAATTGTTTTTATTAAATCAACATCATTGTTATCGAAATATTTATAGTCATTAGCTAAATATGAAATACTGCTGTTTTTTAAAAACCATTCGGATATCCAACAACAATTTATTAATTCCTTAATTATTTGTGATTTCGGAATAACCGTTTCAATACCGTTTATGTCTGTCAATTTACTAGCTTTATCTGAAATGCTAGTATATGATATAAAAGGAATTAAATAACCTTTTGTCCCTTTTGATGGTGCTTTGTGATAACCACAATTCGTTTCACGGTCACATCTACCAAAATCATCGGTTAAATAGCTTAATTTTTCATTATCCATGTACTTTACAAAACTTCTTGAATTACATTTTGGACAATTAAATTTCTTACTGCTTTTGTCGAGGGTATATTTATATTGCTCCATTTTAGCGTATAAAATATGTTTTTATTTGAGCTTCATATTTTACACGCTTTACACAATCTAAAAATATTTTTTGTGCAAAAGGTGTAAAACATGAAGCTTATTAAACAAACTTTTTTTTAATAATCTAGATTAGTTACATACGCCACATTTCCAATGTTAAGTCTTTTAACATGAATTTTATAATGTATTAAGCG
>CANHEA010000049.1 GCA_947459635.1 Flavobacteriaceae bacterium
ACGAATAGATTTTTTTTATTAATTGTTTTGGATAAATTAAAAATCATTCTATATTTGCAACCGCTTTAAGCGAGAGGTACCTTAGCTCAGATGGTAGAGCAATGGACTGAAAATCCATGTGTCCCTGGTTCGATCCCTGGAGGTACCACGAAAAAACCCGATTAGAAATAGTCGGGTTTTTTTATGGATTTTGAGGTCGACAATTTGCACAACTAACGCTACGGGTTAAAGTGATGCCTGAGTTGGCAGCAATCTACCTTCAAGAGATCTTCCGAAGCTGTTTCCTTTGGAGCTGAATCACTTCCTAGTAAATCATTCCGTTCTAATACGATACACCAGGCCAATTGTGAATGGAACGTAATTACTTATTGGAGTATAATTTGGGTTTGAATAAGATAAGTCGTCAGAATCGACTTTGTATTGCAACAAAGACTTGCCGAACGACTGACCTATTTCGGCGTACGCCACGATATTTGCAGTGCAATAGTACTCTAGAAATCCTTTCAAAACAACTTCATCAAATCGGATATAGTCGTTGTTTTGTTCTGGCGAGAGATGAAAGGATCTCGTAAAAGCCTTAAAATTTACGCCTGTATACCATTTCTTCTTTGCAATTGCGTATTCAATTTTATAGTTGGTAGGCAGCAATCCGAACAATTGCCATCGGTCTGAAGCCTTCCAATCTACTCCAACTAAAGGGACAAAAAAATTGCCGAATGCTTCTTTGTTATAATAAAGTCCCGCTTTGAGTTGTAAGTTCGGGTTCCATTTATAATTCTGTACGAATAGCATCCCGTATTGAAAATCGTGGTTGTCTACCGAAGATTTGAAATCAGAAGCCACTTTTGGAATTCCCATCAAAACTGATTTCCATTTTTTGCTTTCGGAAAGCCATTGATAACCTAAGGCTACTGAAATACTGAAAACACTAGTCGCTTGAGCGATTCTTGGCGAAGTAGAAGACTGTATTGATTCGCCATTGATTCGGAATAACAAGGCATTGCCACTTTTCAATTCTTTGGGCAGAAAAACACTAAGTGAATAAACCTCTGTGGTATTGTCAATTGCTGGATTGCTTTTATTTGTTCCTGTGAAATTTTGATAATTGAAGTTGGCAATATCCACAAATGGCTGGGCACTCGCTTGTGAAAAAGGAACTAAAATCGCTACGAGTAAAAATATATGTAATGGTTTCATCATTCTTTTATTTAGGCTTTCAGAAAATCAATATTTCTTTTCAATCCTTCTAATTTTGTTCGCTTTACGGCTGAGTTTCTAAAAACTTTTTGAAAAGTTTCGGCGGTAATTTCTTCCCAATCCTTTTTTGTAAAAGACAGCAATTCTGCGTTCGCCTCGAATAGTGGTTCGTTGTGTGGTTTTGAAAACTTATTCCACGGACAAACATCTTGGCAGATATCGCATCCAAAAGCCCAATCATTGAACTTCCCTTTCATTTCCGTTGGAATATTGTCTTTGAGTTCGATGGTGAAATATGAAATGCATTTGCTCCCATCAACGACATAGGGTGCAACTATCGCTTCAGTCGGGCAAGCGTCGAGGCAAGCTGTGCATGTGCCACAATGGTCAGTAGTTGCATTATCATAGTCGAGTTCTAAATCGATGATGAGTTCAGCAATGAAATAAAAAGACCCGATGGTTTTTGTAATTAAGTTGGTGTTTTTGCCCATCCAACCTAAACCACTTTTGGCCGCCCAGGCCTTATCAAGCACTGGAGCAGAATCGACGAAGGCGCGACCTGAAACTTCTCCGATATTTTCTTGAATCGAATATAACAGTTCCTTTAACTTCTCTTTGATGATGAAATGATAGTCTTGACCGTATGCGTATTTAGAAATTTTATAAGTATCGTCGGTTTGGGTTTCTGAAGGATAATAGTTGAGTAACAACGACACTACGCTTTTGGCATCCTCGACGAGAAGATTGGGATTGAGTCGCTTGTCGAAGTGGTTCTCCATATACGCCATTTGCCCGTGTTGGTTTTTGTTGAGCCAGTTTTCTAATCTCGGCGCTTCTTCTTCGAGAAATCCGGATTTAGAAATACCACAAGAAAGGAATCCGAGACGTTTTGCTTCGGATTTGATGAAGGCGGTGTATTTGGATTTGTTATCAATCACGTCGTTACATTCTGGTTCGCATTAGGGATTGCAGCGGCATCCTTTTTTGAGGCACGAAAAAAAGATAGAGCGAAAAGCCCGACCGCGCCTTTTTCGGCGTGGTAATGCCCTAAAACAAACCGCCTTGGATATTGGTTTTTATTTTCCCGAGATGTTTGTATGCTTTCTCTGTCACTTCACGTCCGCGCGGTGTTCGCATGATGAAACCTTCTTGGATCAAGAATGGCTCGTAGACTTCTTCGATGGTTTCGCTGCTTTCGGAAACGGCGGTTGCCAAAGTGGATAATCCGACTGGTCCGCCTTTGAATTTATCGATGATGGTTGTGAGTATTTTGTTGTCCATTTCGTCGAGTCCGTGGGCGTCAACATGCAGTGCTTTTAAAGCGTAGCGTGCGATTTCGATATCGATTTTTCCGTTACCTTTGATTTGTGCGAAATCACGAACGCGACGTAAAAGTGCATTGGCAATTCTAGGCGTTCCACGACTTCTGCCAGCAATTTCGATGGCGGCTTCCATGGTGATGGGCATTTTCAGAATCGACGAGCTTCTTTGAACGATGGTTGTTAACAGTTCGGTCGTGTAATATTGTAATCGGCTTTGGATTCCGAACCGCGCACGCATTGGAGCAGTTAGTAAGCCTGATCGTGTGGTTGCACCGACTAGTGTAAATGGATTGAGATTGATTTGGACGGTTCTGGCGTTCGGCCCAGACTCGATCATAATATCGATTTTAAAGTCCTCCATGGCAGAGTAAAGATATTCTTCTACAATCGGACTTAATCGGTGGATTTCGTCTATAAAAAGCACATCTCTGTCTTCGAGGTTAGTGAGCAGTCCAGCTAAATCGCCTGGCTTGTCAAGAACTGGTCCTGAGGTGATTTTGATTCCAACGCCAAGTTCATTAGCGAGTATATTCGCCAAAGTTGTTTTACCCAAACCTGGTGGACCGTGAAACAGTGTGTGATCTAAGGCTTCGTTACGTTGATTGGCGGCTTCCACAAATACTTTGAGGTTGTCAAGCACTTGGTCTTGGCCTGAGAAATCTTCAAAGGAGAGTGGTCTCAACTTTTTTTCGAGATCTAGTTCTTCGGGATTGTAATTGAAATTGGTTGGGTCTAAATTCTCATTCATGTTACAAATATAGGGAAATAGTTTGCCTAAAATAAAAATGCCTTTCGATGAGGAAAGGCATTTTTAACAATATTATTTTGTTTAGTGGTGAAGTTGTTCTTCTCCTTCTTTCATTGGTACATTTTGCGGAACAAAATCATCCTCATGTCCAGGTTTACTGTAATCATAAGGCCATCTGTATACGTGAGGAATTTCACCATGCCAGTTACCGTGAATGTGCTCAATTGGTGCAGTCCATTCTAAAGTATTTGACTTCCAAGGATTTTGAATTGTTTTCTTTCCGTAGAAAATGCTATAGAAGAAGTTCCACAAGAATACCAATTGGAATACTCCTCCGATAATCGCAAACATAGTTATGATTACGTTAACATTTGCTAAGTCGTCAAACAATGGAAAATTTGTGTTTGTGTAATAACGTCTTGGTAATCCGGCCAATCCAATAAAGTGCATCGGAAAGAAAACACCATAGGCACATACTGCTGTTACCCAAAAGTGGATGTAACCAAGATTTTTATTCATCATTCTTTTCCACATTTTTGGATACCAGTGGTAGATACCTGCGAACATTCCGTACAATGCAGAAATACCCATTACCAAGTGGAAATGCGCTACTACAAAATAAGTATCATGCACGTTGATATCTAATGTACTATCTCCAAGAATGATTCCTGTTAATCCACCAGTGATGAAAGTAGAAACCAGTCCAATCGAAAAAAGCATTGCTGGATTCAACTGAAGATTACCTTTCCAAAGTGTTGTGATATAATTAAATGCTTTCACCGCCGAAGGAATCGCAATAAGTAAGGTCGTAAATGTAAATACCGACCCTAAGAAAGGATTCATTCCTGACATAAACATGTGGTGACCCCATACAATCGTTGATAGGAAAGCAATAGCAATAATAGACATAATCATCGCTCTGTAACCAAAGATTGGCTTACGAGAATTGGTTGCAATTACTTCAGAGGTAATACCTAAAGCTGGCAAGAGAATAATATAAACCTCTGGGTGTCCAAGGAACCAGAACAAGTGTTCAAATAAAACTGGCGATCCTCCTTGATAGTGCAATACTTCACCTGCTATATATATATCTGAAAGGAAGAATGACGTTCCAAAACTTCTGTCCATTATTAAAAGCAATGCAGCAGACAATAATACAGGGAAAGAAATAACACCGATAACCGCTGTAATAAAAAATGCCCAAATAGTTAGCGGAAGTCTTGTGAATGACATTCCTTTCGTTCTTAGATTAATTACAGTTACAATGTAATTTAGTGAACCCATTAACGATGATGCAATAAAGACAGCCATAGATACCAACCAAAGAGTCATACCTGCACCTGAACCCGCGATAGCTTGAGGCAATGCGCTCAACGGCGGATATATTGTCCATCCTGCAGAAGCTGGTCCTGACTCCACAAATAGCGATGAAACCATCAAAACACTAGACAAGAAAAACAACCAGTAGGATACCATGTTAAGGAAACCTGATGCCATATCTCTCGCACCAATTTGAAGTGGAATTAATAGATTACTAAACGTACCACTTAAGGCAGCGGTCAATACAAAGAAAACCATAATGGTCCCGTGAATTGTAACCAATGCTAAATATCTATCGTTCAATAGAACACCATTTGGCGCATATGAATCTCCAAGAACAAAATTTAGGATCTTGAATGATTCTTCTGGCCAAGCCAATTGCAATCTAAATAAAATCGAAATAGCAACTCCAATAACACCCATGATAATACCCGTAATCAAGTATTGTCTCGCAATCATTTTGTGATCAATACTGAAAATGTATTTAGTTATGAAGGTGTCTTTATGATGATGTTCATGTTCATGATCGTGTCCGTGATCTAGAGCTTCTGCTGACATAATATGTGTACTTTATTAAATTGTATATTTATTTTTTTACGACTTGAGCCATCATTTTATCTGATGAAACACTAGCAGTAGTATCTTTACCTTTAGCATTTGCATCAGTAGCTGGGGTAGCTGTAGCTGCTTTAAGTTCCTCTGCAAACGTTGGTTTTTCTTTCAACCATTTTTTGTATTCTTCTGGCGTATCTACTACAATTTTCATTTGCATGTTATAGTGAGATGCTCCACAAATTTTGTTACATAAAAGTAGGAAATCAAAAGTATAAGGATCCAAAGCAGTTTGGCCACTTGCTACTAGCTCGGCACTTTTCTTTGTTCTAAGGTCATTGATTCTTGCCACTTTTTCAATCATGTACGGCAAATTGCGATATTCGTCAGAGGTATAAATAGGGGTAAAAGCAAACTCAGTCACCATCCCCGGAACACAGTTCATTTGTGCTCTAAAGTGCGGCATATACGCTGAGTGCAATACATCTTGGGATCGAATCTTAAAGTGTATTTTTTTTCCTTTTGGTAAATGTAATTCGGACACCACTTTATCATCTTGCGCATTAGGATCAGAAGGGTCAACTCCTAGAGAATTCACGCCCTCTATATAACGGACATTTGCTTTTCCTAGCACGTTATCTTCACCTGAATATCTCGCCGTCCATTTAAATTGTTGTGCATAAAGTTCGATTTCGACAACCTCTTCATCTTTATCAATAAACATAATATCAGACCAAGCGTATAATCCATAAAGAATCAATCCTGCGAGAACAATTGCTGGAATAACACTCCAGATTACTTCTAACTTATTATTATCCGAGAAATAAAGTGCAGTTTGATCTTTTCTACCTCTATATTTAAATCCAAAATAATACAAAAGTGCTTGCGTCACAGCTTGCACGAAGAAAATTACAACCCACGTAATATTCATCAAACTATCTACTTCAGCACCATGGGCAGACGCAGGTGTATGCAACGGCAAATCACCCCACTTAACCAAACCATAGATAGTAAAAATATAAATGAACGCTAGGAAGCCAAACATCAAATAACCTTGCACATTATTATCATTATCATCTGCTATTCCTGTACCATTTTTAGCTGTTCCGACTTGAGATAAATCAAATATCTTCGTCAATTGCCAAAGTGCAACCGATAATAACAATAAAACTATAATTACCAACAAACTTGTCATCTGTTTTTTACTTTAAATATTAATAATGAAAATGTTTACTTTCTTCGATGTAAGGATTTCTTTTAGGTAGTAACGGCGCTTTAGTTAAAGCTGTAAAAACCACAAAAATAAACAAGCCAAGGAAGAAAGAGATAGATCCCAATTCAGACGCACCAATAAACCACTGATCTCCAACAGTTGCAGGCATAATCATATTAAAGAAATCTACGTAATGCCCTAATAAAATAACTGTTCCTGCCATTACTAATACCCATGTAATTCTTTTGAAATCTGTATTGATAAGAATCAATATTGGAAATACAAAATTCATCACCACCGCACCAAAAAATGGAAGATTATAGTTTTCAATTCTAGTTACAAAATACGTCACCTCTTCTGGAATATTTGCATACCAAATCAACATAAATTGAGAGAACCATAAGTAAGTCCAGAACACACTGATACCGAACATAAACTTAGCTAAATCATGAATATGACTTGTATTTACATGCTCCAAATATCCTACAGATTTCAAATACAATGTAATCATGCAAATAGTAGTGATACCACTAACAAAGAAACTAGCAAATACATACCATCCAAACAAAGTACTAAACCAATGTGGATCAAGTGACATAATCCAATCCCATGACATAATTGATTCTGTTACGATAAAGAATACCAAGAACATTGCTGAGATATTAAAGTTCTTTTTGTAGAAACTGTTATCATTTGCCTCATCTTGTGCTAAACAATTTTTTCTTGAAAAGTAACGATACAAATTCCAACCCGCTAGGAAAACCATTGCTCTTACAATCCAAAAAGGAAAGTTCAAATAACCAGACTTGTTTTGTATCAACTTATCGTGAGCGACAACTTCAGGATCTAACCAAGGAAATAAATGGTTAAAATGAAATCCGGCCATCAACAATAAGATAAAAAATAGTACCGAACCCACTGGCAAATAAGCAGTTATTCCTTGCATTACTCTGAAAAGCACTGGAGACCAACCCGCTTGAGCCACTTGTTGAATGGCATAAAAAGCAAGTACTCCCATTGTAATCAGCATAAAAAAGATACAAGCAACATATAAAGCAGACCATGGCTTATTTTGCAACTGATGTAAAACATGTTCCAAATGTGCTTGATGCTCTTTATGCGCTTCCTCTTCACTAACTTCTTTTGATTTGGCTGCTTCCTTTTCAATTACTACAGGAGCAACGGCTTCAATTACTTTCGCAGTATCTACGCTAGCAGTATCTTTAGTTACTTCGGCTGTAGCAGGCTTAGCTTCAATTACTTCAGGAGTAGTGTGAACAGTAACTTCACTATGACCTTCGGCTGCATTTGGGGTAGCTGCATGATGTTCCCCATGCTCGCTAGCGGCTAATATTTTTTCAACTTCTTCAATATTTTTAGGTGCAGTTAAAAAACCATATCCAATTCCGAGTACTCCTAGAATAATTAGGATGAAAGAGAACGTTTTTAATTTACTTGAAAATGTATACATATCTAAATAGATCAGTTATTTTACAATTATAATTCACTCTTAAGTTTCATCACATAAGCCGCAACCATCCAACGTTCTTTCTTGCTCATTTGATTGGCATAAGAACCCATGGCATTAATTCCGTATTGCTGTACGTGGAAAACACTTCCTTCCGTAATAGGTCTGTCCTTATAATTTGGCACCCCTAAATATTTTCCTTGAGTAACTAATTTCCCTTTACCATCACCAGCATTTCCGTGGCAAATAGCGCAATAAATTTCAAAAAGACCTTTAGCCTTATCCATATCTACTGCTGTTGAATCTAACGGCGATTTTGAAGTAGCTTTTGCTGCCTCATAGCCTGCAGGTGAATTAGGATAATCATATACTTCAAACCCTCTATTAATAGTTCCTTCCACTGGAAGTTGCCCTTCCTTACCATTTTTAAATGCTTTCGACTCAGAATAAGTCTCATAACTTATTGACTCGTACATATTCGGCATGTATTGATAATTTGGATTCAATTTGTCATGACATGAAGCAGACAAAATGGATACACAAACTACAAATGCTAATTTATATAGACTTTTCATATTGATATATTAATGCTTATCTATTACTTTAACTTCTACGGCACCTGTACTCTCGAAAAAAGCAACTAACTCTTTTTCGTTGTTGTTAACAGCTACTTCCATCAAGAAGTGATCATCTGTTGTTCTTACATCAGGATTCTCTGCTTTTTTGAAAGGCCATAATCTACTTCTCATATAAAAAGTAATAACCATTAAATGCGCAGCGAAGAATACAGTTTCTTCAAACATAATAGGAACGAAAGAAGGCATGTTTTGAATGTAGCTAAAACTTGGTTTACCACCAATATCTTGTGGCCAATCCATAATCATTACGTAATTCATCATCCAAGTTCCAAAAGAAAGCCCACAAAGTCCGTAAATGAACGCGCAAATTGCAATTCTAGTTGGAGCGATTCCCATGGCTTTGTCTAAACCGTGAACTGGAAAAGGAGTAAAAACTTCTTCAATATGGTGATGAGCTGCTCGTGTCTTTTTCACGGCATCCATCAAAGTGTCATCGTCATTATAAATGGCGTAAATAACTTTATTACTACTCATGATGTGAATGTTTATTTGCTTCTCTTTCTTTAATATAATTTTCTCCTGTTGCTTTCAAAATCGTTTTCACCTCTGCCTGAGCGATTACTGGGAATGTTCTAGCATATAATAAGAACAACACGAAGAAGAAACCAATTGTACCTATGAAAATTCCAATATCTACAAATGTTGGTGAGAACATTGTCCATGAAGACGGTAAGTAATCTCTATGCAATGAAGTAACGATGATTACAAAACGTTCGAACCACATTCCGATATTTACTACAATTGATATGATAAAGGAGAACATGATGCTAGTTCTTAATTTCTTGAACCACATAAACTGCGGTGAAAATACGTTACAAGTCATCATCGACCAATAGGCCCACCAGTAAGGACCAGTAGCTCTATTTAAGAACGCATATTGCTCATACTCTACTCCAGAATACCAAGCGATAAAAAGCTCAGTGATATAGGCAACACCAACGATAGAACCTGTAATCATGATGATAATATTCATCAATTCGATATGTTGAATGGTGATGTAAGCCTCTAAATTAGACACTTTTCTCATAATAATTAACAATGTATTTACCATTGCAAATCCAGAGAAAACTGCTCCAGCAACGAAATAAGGCGGGAAAATTGTAGTATGCCAACCTGGAATTACCGAGGTAGCAAAGTCCATCGATACAATGGTATGTACAGAAAGTACAAGGTGTGTTGCTAATCCAGCCAATACTAATTATGCTGCTTCAAAACGTTGCCAATCTTTTGCTCTACCACTCCATCCGAAACTTAGTATGGTATAAATTCTTTTTTGAAAAGGATTCACAGCTCTATCTCTAATCATTGCAAAATCCGGTAAAAGACCTGTCCACCAGAAAACCAATGACACGGAAAGATATGTTGAAATCGCAAACACGTCCCAAAGTAATGGCGAGTTGAAGTTAACCCATAAAGAACCAAATTGATTTGGAATAGGTAATACCCAATACGCTAACCAAGGTCGACCCATGTGAATAATTGGAAACAAACCTGCTTGAATAACCGAGAAAATTGTCATTGCTTCTGCAGAACGGTTAATTGCCATTCTCCATCGTTGACGGAATAACAAGAGTACTGCCGAGATTAGGGTTCCAGCGTGACCAATACCAACCCACCAAACGAAGTTCGTGATATCCCAAGCCCAACCTACAGTTTTATTCAATCCCCATGTACCAATTCCGGTAGACACAGTGTAAATAATGCAACTTAATCCCCAAAGGAACGCTGCTAAAGCAATGGAAAATACAATCCACCAATGTTTATTGGCTTTCCCTTCTACAGGAGCAGCGACATCAACTGTAACGTCGTGATAAGTCTTGTCGCCTATAACTAAAGGTTTTCTAATGCTTGAATCGTATATATGAGACATAATCCTTTAAATTGATTTTTAATTTCTATTATGTATTTCTAACTTTAACGTGATAAAACACATTTGGTTTTGTGCCAACATGCTCCAACAAATGGTACATTCTATCTTCTTCCGCTAAAGTTGCAACTTTACTTTCTTTGTCATTTACATCCCCAAAAATCATTGCACCAGAAGAACAAGCGTTAGAACATGCCGTTTGGAATTCCCCATCAACTATTGCTCTACCATCACGTTTTGCACTAAGAATTGTTGCTTGTGTCATTTGAATACACATTGAACATTTCTCCATAACTCCACGAGAACGGGCATTAACATCTGGATTTAAAACCATACGTCCTAAATCATCATTCATATGGAAATCGAATTCGCTATTCTTATTGTATAAGAACCAGTTGAAACGACGTACTTTATAAGGACAGTTATTTGCACAATATCTAGTTCCAACACATCTATTATAGGCCATATGGTTTTGACCTTGACGGCTGTGAGAAGTTGCCGCAACAGGACATACCGTTTCACAAGGTGCGTGGTTACAATGTTGACACATTACAGGTTGAAATGCTACCTGTGGATTGTCAGCAGCTTTTTCCATTTCACCAAATCCACCCAAAGATCCTTTGTCTCCAAATAATCCTTTGAAATTTTCCTTCTTTTCGTTGTCATGCGCAAAAGTATCTTCAGAAGAATAGTATCTGTCAATACGCAACCAGTGCATATCGCGGCTTCTTCTAACTTCTTCTTTTCCTACAACAGGAACATTATTTTCAGCGTGACATGCTATAACGCAAGCCCCACAACCAGTACATGCATTTAAATCTATAGATAAATTAAAATGGTGCCCAACGGAACGATCAAAAGGAGTCCATAAATCTACTGTTGTAGCAGCGACTTCTTCATGATCTAAAGATACTTTAGGAACTTCATTCCATTCCGCAGCATCTTTAGTATTGAATATTTCTAAGGTAGTTTCTTTAATAATATCGCCGCGACCCATCAAAGTCTTTTGCGATTGAACACAAGCGAATTCGTGTTCTCCTGCTGCTTTCTTAATTGTTGCAGACTGAACATTATTAAAGTTGCTATATAAGGAATAAGCATTAACTCCTACTTGCATTGCTTCTTTCAAAGCAGCTTTCTTACCGTATCCAAAAGCCAATCCTAAGGTTCCAATGGCTTGGCCAGGTTGGATAATTACAGGTACATTTTCAAGTGTTGCACCTCCAGCAGAAATTGTAGCATAACTGCCATTCAAACCTCCATCTGCAACATTGTGATTTTCTAGACCTAACTTTTCAGCATCGATTCTAGAGATAGTCACATAGTTATCCCATGAAACACGTGTAATCGGATCTGGGAACTCTTGCAACCAAGGATTGTTTGCTTGTTGCCCATCTCCTAAACCGGTTTTGGTATATAAGACCAATTCAAATCCATTGGCACTTTTCGATTTTGCTAAATTATTTGCAGCTGTTGCATAATCAACAGAAGCCGCAGTTGCTGGAGCAGAAGCACCAACATAAATACCATCGTGCAAAACTTGATTCCAGGAAGCACCTCCAATATTTAACGTAGCGTTTGCTCTTAAATAATCGTAATATGAACCTGCAATCCCATTCACAGACATTAAGATGTCTTGAAATTGTTTCGTATCAAACAAAGGACGAATAGTTGGTTGTGTAATTCCATAAGAACCCTTCACAATCGAAACATCATTCCATGATTCTAAATAATGAGGAGCAGCAGCAGCAATTGTAGTTAATGAAGCTGTCTCGTCTTCTTTTAAAGAACAAGAAACAGATAAACTAACTTTCTTAAGGGCTTCTGCAAATTCTGAACTATTTGCTAATGTATAAACTGGATTAACACCACTCATTATAAGCGTACCAACTGAACCTGCCTTCATATCAGCAACCAATTGTGCTACTTTGGCATTAGATCCTTTTCTGATTTGTCTAGTAGCAGAAGTTGAAAATGACTCACTCGCCAAAACTTGATTAATTGCTAATACTAAAAGTTGTGCGTTTTTATCCTCAATTCCTGATACTAAAACACCTTTAGCTCCAGCAGCTTTTAATTGTTGTGCCGCTTTTATAACTGCATCTTCGCTATCTATTTTGCTTGTTGCAATTGAAGAATTAGTTACAACATTATAAATCTTAACCAATGCTTGCTTTTGATCAGCAACACTCATTGGCATACGTTTATCGGCAGCAGCTCCTGTCAAAGTCATATTCGCTTCCATTTGGAAGTGACGAGACATTTTACCGTTTTTAGGAATTCTTCCTTTTGCATATCCTGCATCGTAGCTTCCACCTTGCCAATCACCTAAGAAATCAGCACCAACAGAAACAATCAATGAAGCTTTTGAGAAATCATAGTCTACTAATGCTCTTTCTCCATAAGCCATTTCAAAAGCATCAAGTGTCTCAGAGGATGAAACCGCATCATAAATGACATGTTTCGCATTTGGATTTTTACTAACAAACTCTCCAATCAATTTTTCCGTTGAAGGACTTGCTAAAGTACTAGTTAAGAAAACCACTTGTTTTCCGCTAGCTTTAGCAGTTGCTATACTAGATTTAATTTTCGCATCAACATCGGCCCATGTAGCAGTTTTACCAGCAATTTTTGGCTGCTTCAAACGCATACTGTCGTACATTGACAATACCGACGCGTGAATTCTTGCATTAGCAGCAAACTTAGCACCTGGCATGGTATTATTATCAATCTTAATTGGTCGTCCTTCTCGTGTTTTAACTAATAAATTAGCAAAGTCAAATCCGTCGAAAACAGAAGTCGCGTAATAATCCGCAATACCTGGGATGATTTGCTCTGGTTGGAGAACATAAGGAATTGATTTATGAACAGGACCTTCGCACGCCGCTAAAGTTGCTGCAGCAGTACTAAATCCAACGTACTTAAGGAAATCACGTCTTGTTGTTGAAGAATTCGTAAGCGATTCTGCATCACTCAAAAACTCATTCGTTGGAATTTCTTCAACAAATTCGTTATTTCTAAGTGCCTCAACAATAGAACTATTTTCGTTTAGTTCTTCAACACTTTTCCAGTATTTTTTGTTTGATGACATATAATATATAAATAGTTAGCTTCTTAATAAATAGATTAATAGTGGCATTTACCGCACTCAAGTCCTCCCATTTGAGCGGCAGTCAACTTATCAACACCGTACTTTTTAGAAAGTTCTTCGTGGATTTTTGTATAGTACTCGTTGCCTTCCATTTTCACATCTGTTGTTCTGTGGCAATTAATACACCAACCCATAGTAAGTGGCGCAAACTGTCTTTGAATTTCATATGTTTGAACAGGACCGTGACAAGTCTGACATTCTATTCCAGCAACAGTAACGTGTTGAGAGTGGTTGAAATATACAAAGTCTGGTAAGTTATGAATACGAACCCATTTTACTGGCTCAGTTTTACCTGTATATTTTTGGTTAGCTTGATCCCAACCTACTGCTTTATACAATTTTTGAATCTCACCATCGTAAAATGCTTTAGAATGATCTGGAGTTGCTGTGGTATCAGACACTTCAGAAATATTCTTATGGCAATTCATACAAACATTTAGAGAAGGAATTCCAGCATTCTTGCTTACTCTTGCTGCAGAGTGGCAATATTTACAGTTGATTCCATTACTTCCCGCGTGAATTCTGTGCGAATAGTGAATTGGTTGAATTGGCTCATAGTCTTGATCAACACCAACTTGCATAAGGAAACCATAAACAAAATAACCGCTAGCAAGAATCAAGAAAATCGAAGTGATTAGAACTAAGAACTGATTCTTTGCAAAGGCTTTCCAAATCGGAATAGTTTTTTCAGATTCCTTAATCTCAATTCCATTAGATTTGGCAACTTTCGTCAATACATTGTTCACTAAAAACAACATAATAACCAGCATCAACATAACCAATGTCAACGCTCCTAATATTACATCATTTGAAATCCCACTGTCACTTTTTTCTGCTCCTGGAAGTGCTGTTGAAGCGGCAGCAGCAGCAGGCTCTGCTTTAGGTTCAGAGGTATAAGCAATAATATTATCAATGTCAGCATGTGTCAGCTGCGGAAACGACGTCATGACCGAACCATTATACTCGGCACTAATTCGAACAGCTTCGGGGTCTCCCGCCTTAACCATTGCTGAGCTATTGTTCACCCATTTGTAAATCCATGCCATTTCTAAACGCTGCGCTATTCCTCTCAAGGCAGGACCAGTCATTTTCGCGTCTAACTTGTGACAGGCAGCACAGTTTGTATTAAACAACTCTTTCCCTTTCACAGCATCACCCGCAGCGGCTGGAGCGGTTGCAGCAGCCACATCTGTTGCGGCAGCAACTGGAGCAGCAGCTGGCGTGGCAGTTTGAGCAATAGAACTTAAGGAGAATGTTAGCAAGAATGCTGCGCTTAAAATAAAAATTCTTGAAATCGAATTATGGTTACCCACTTTTTTCATATTTTGTAATGATTATCGACTAAAAATGGCGTCAAGTTTTACTGAAAAACCAGTATTTACGGACACCTTGTTTGAAAACTTGGACAAAAATACGATTTATGAACTATTCTCAAAACCTTAAAATACTCTTAAATATCAATTTATATTAATTCTAAATAATGTTGGAACTTTTGTATAAAATTAGAAATAGTACATTTGTATAAAAATCAATTCATTATGAGAATTTTAACATTACGAAACAGTTTATTAACTGCTTCACTACTAGGAATATGTTGTCTCAAGTTGCATGCGCAGGAAGTTTCTGTTGCGCTTAGTCAAGATCCAAAATTTGAACAACTTTTAAATGAAAAAAGAAAAATAAATTCTTCAATTACTGTCAACGATCGCTATAAAATTCAAATTTATAACGGTGAGAGTGAAAGTGCAAAAAAGATTTTGACTGATTTCCGCAAAGAATTTAAGAATTACGACGGTACTATTGTTTTTAGTACACCAACCTACAAGGTATGGATTGGAAATTTTAAATCTAGAATAGAAGCGGAACGAAATTTAGTAGAGCTCAAGAAAAAATATCCCGCCGCATTATTGATTAAACCCAATAAATAGAGCTATGTCTTTCGTTTGAGATTTAGCGTTTGAAAGACGAAATCTATACAAAAAAAGCGTACCAATTAGGACGCTTTTTCTATTTATCCTAGGAAAATTTCCTAGTTTATTTTACTATTTCAATTTTTTCTTAACGGCTACTTCTTGGAAAGCTTCAATCAAATCATTTTGCTCAATATCGTTATAATTTTTGATTTGAATACCGCAATCATATCCTTTTGAAACTTCTTTTACATCGTCTTTAAATCGCTTTAATGCAATCAATTCTCCTGTAAAAACAACCACTCCTTCGCGAATAATTCGAATTCTAGAATTCCGATTGATTTTACCATCAATTACCATACAACCTGCAATTGACCCAACTTTAGAAATCTTGAAAATCTCTCTAATCTCTGCAGTACCCGAGATTTCTTCCTTCATTTCTGGAGACAACATTCCTTCCATCGCATCTCGTAAATCATCAATGGCATCGTAGATAATTGAATAATTACGGATATCGATTTCTTCTTTATCCGCCAACTGTCGAGCATTACCAGCTGGACGTACATTAAATCCGATAATAATTGCATCTGACGCGGACGCTAACATAACATCAGTTTCTGTAATTGCTCCAACGCCTTTGTGAATAATATTAATTTGAATTTCCTCGGTAGATAATTTTGAGAAGGAATCTGACAATGCTTCAACTGAACCATCAACGTCCCCTTTTAGAATGATATTCAACTCTTTAAATTGTCCTAAAGCAATACGTCTTCCAATCTCCGCCAAAGTAATGTGACGTTGTGTTCTTACCGATTGCTCACGCATTAATTGTGTACGTTTTGCCGCAATTGCCTTCGCTTCTCTTTCGTCTTCGAAAACATTAAATTTATCTCCAGCCGTAGCTGCTCCGTCTAATCCTAAAACAGAAACAGGGGTTGATGGACCTGCTTCTTTCACGACATGCCCACGTTCATCATGCATAGCTTTTATCTTTCCGTGATGTTTACCCGCTAGCATATAATCTCCTACTTTTAGGGTTCCGTTTTGAACCAAAATCGTAGAAACATATCCTTTACCTTTATCCAAGAATGCTTCAACAACAGTCCCTGACGCCAATTTATTCGGATTCGATTTTAAATCTAATATTTCCGCTTCTAGAAGCACTTTTTCCAATAATTCTTTGACTCCAAGTCCTGATTTAGCAGAGATATCATGGGATTGGATTTTTCCTCCCCAATCTTCAACTAGTAAATTCATTCCCGCCAATCGCTCCTTAATTTTCTCCGGATTTGCGTTTGGTTTATCAATCTTATTAATAGCAAAAATAATAGGAACACCCGCTGCTTGCGCGTGGCTGATTGCTTCTTTGGTTTGTGGCATGATATCATCATCAGCAGCAATCACAATGATCGCGATATCTGTTACTTGAGCTCCACGTGCACGCATTGCGGTAAATGCTTCGTGCCCTGGTGTATCTAAAAATGCAATTTTTTGACCGTTATCAAGTGTAACCCCATAAGCGCCAATGTGCTGCGTAATTCCTCCAGATTCACCAGCAATTACATTTTCTTTACGGATATAATCCAATAACGATGTTTTACCGTGATCTACGTGACCCATAACAGTAACAATGGGAGCGCGAGTCAATAAATCCTCTTCTGCATCTTCCTCGACGTGAAGCGCATCTTCTAATTCTGTAGTAATGAATTCTACTTCATACCCAAATTCATCCGCAACAATCGTCAATGTTTCTGCATCAAGGCGCTGATTCATTGTTACCATGATACCAAGCGACATACAAGTTCCAATCACTTTTGTAATTGGCACATCCATCATGATGGCAATTTCACCAACGGTCACAAATTCAGTAACCTTGATAATTTTACTACCTTCTTCAATCGATCTTTGTTCATCGTCTGATTTCTGACGGTGCGTTTCACGTTTGTCACGTCTATATTTAGCCGCTTTAGATTTTCCTCCTTTACCTTGAAGTTTTTCTAAAGTTTCTCTAATCTGATTTTTAACTTCCTCTTCTGTAGGCTCTACCTTAGCAATAATTGCTGGTCGATTACCCTTTACAAAGCCTGGTCTAGCACTTCTGTTTGCGGCGTTACCACCAACATTTGGGGAAATCTTATTAGGGTTTGGACCATCACCTGGAGGTCTAGTTTCTCCTGGTTTAGTCGGGATGCGTTTTCTCTTATTTTTGTTATTATTTGAATTAGCCGCAGTTCCCGGTTTATTTGGAGTTATTTTTGGATCTTCTTTTTTCTTTTTAGGTTTTTCAAACTGCGACAAGTCGATAGTTTGGCCTGTTAGCGTTGCACCAGACAATTTCTGATACTGAGTTGTAATAGATTCATCAACAGGCGCTGCGTTTTCTTCATTAGAAACGACAGCAGCAACTTTAGTATCTTCGGCACTTACAGCAGTCTCTTTTGGTTTAGCTGGTTCGGCAATGTCTGCTTTTGGCAATTCAACTTCTGGTTTCTTTGCTACGGGCTTGGTCGGATTTAAGTCGATAGTACCCACTTGTTTTGGGCCTGATACCACAGCTTTTGCTTTGATAACTTCCAGTCGATGGCGTTCTTCATCCAATTTGCGTTTATCTTCAACTTCCTTCTCTCTTTCTAAACGCAAGGCCTCTTTTTCTTTTCTCTTTTCTTCTCCAACTTCTTTAGAAGCTTCTTTATTACCTTTATCGCCTGCAAATTGATCTTGTAGAATACCATATTCCTTATCAGAAATTTTAGCATTTGGATTTGCATCAATAACAATTCCCTTATCTTTCAGATAATCTACTGCTCTTTCTAACGAAATATTAAATTCCCGTAAGACCTTATTAATTCTTATTACTCTTTCTTCAGACATAAAACCTTTTTATTTGTGCTTTTAAGTTGTGTTAGTGCGCTATTTAAGTATTGAATTCTTCCTTTAGAATGCGCATTACATCCAATATTGTTTCTTCTTCAAGATCGGTTCTTCGCACTAAATCTTCCACATCTTGTTTTAAAATACTTCGTGCTGTGTCAAGACCAATTTTCGCAAATTCGTCAATAATCCACCCATCAATTTCATCAGAAAACTCTGTTAATTCAACATCATCCTCCTCTTCTGCGATGTTCCCTTCACGAATAACATCTAATTCATATCCTGTTAAAAGTCCCGCCAATTTGATATTGTGTCCACCACGACCAATTGCCTTAGAAACTTCTTCCAATTTCAAGAACACTTCCGCTCTTTTGGTTTCTTCATTTATTTTTATTGATGAAACTTTCGCAGGACTCAATGCTCTTGTGATAAACAATTGGATATTGCTTGTATAGTTTATTACGTCAATATTCTCGTTGCCAAGTTCACGAACTATACCATGAATTCTAGAACCTTTCATACCCACACAAGCTCCAACAGGATCTATTCTGTCATCATAGGAATCTACTGCCACTTTCGCCTTTTCACCAGGAATACGAACTACTTTTTTAACCATAATCAAACCATCGAACACTTCTGGAATTTCTTGTTCAAATAATTTCTCCAAAAACTTCTCAGAAGTTCTAGACATAATAATTT
Organism: Flavobacteriaceae bacterium; assembly: GCA_947459635.1. Taxonomy (GTDB): domain Bacteria; phylum Bacteroidota; class Bacteroidia; order Flavobacteriales; family Flavobacteriaceae; genus Flavobacterium. The sequence continues at coordinate 18,957 of CANHEA010000049.1, forward strand.
GAGGTTTGTTTCCTTTCAATTCAACATTCTCAATGATTCCGCGAACATTGTCTCCTTTTCTGAAAAAATCAGAAGGAATTTGTTTCTCTTTTGGAAGCACAATTTCATTACCTTCGTCATCAATCAAAATTACGACTCTTGGTCGAACATGGTGCACTTCGGCAGTATAAATTTCTCCGATTAGATCTTTGAATTGTTTGTATAGATTGGTATTGTCATGTTCGTGAATTTTAGAAATCAAATTCTGACGAAGTGCAAGAATTGCTCTTCTTCCTAGGTCAATTAATTTAACTTCCTCTGAAACCTCTTCCCCGATCTCGAAATCTGGTTCAATTTTTCTAGCTTCAGTCAACGTTATTTCTTCGTTTTCAAGATCCAAATCATCATCAGCAACGATAACTCGTCTTCTCCAGATTTCCATATCTCCTTTATCTGGATTAATAATAATATCGAAATTATCATCTGATCCAAATTTTTTCTTCAATGCATTTCTAAACACATCTTCTAAAATCGCCATAAGCGTTACACGATCAATAAGTTTATCATCTTTAAACTCTGAAAATGAATCGATTAATGCTAAATTTTCCATGCCAACTTTTTAATTAAAATGTTA
>CANHEA010000050.1 GCA_947459635.1 Flavobacteriaceae bacterium
ATACATTCCAAAGCCTTTTGAATATGAATGGGACCAGACATACTGTCAAAAATCAACTGAACAATACCTTCTTTATCGATGACGTAAGTTACTCTACCAGGAATCAAACCCATCAGATCATTGGGAACCCCAAATAGCTTTCGCAATTGCTTTCTTGAATCCGATAGTAAAATAAAGGGCAGATGGTGTTGTTTTGCAAATTTTTGATGCGCAGAAGAACCGTCACTACTGACACCAATCACTTCTGCACCATAAGTTTTAAAGTCCTCGTATTGATCTCTGAAACTGCACGCCTGTATCGTGCAAACTCTCGTGTTGTCCCGTGGATAAAAATAAATGACCAAGGGTTTCTTACCAACATATTCGTTGGAGTCAAACAAACTTCCGTCAGCGGTTTGTGAAGTAAAATGCGGTACGGCATCTCCTAATTGCAATGCCACTATGCTCCTTTATAGGTTACGAAATTACGCGGTGTTTCATACAAAACAACTTCTAAATCAAATTTCAAATCGAGACGCTTCCTGAGTTTGTTCCAGATGACCACAACGATATTTTCGGCAGTTGGATTTAGATCTTTGAATTCGGGCACATCCAAATTTAGATTTTTATGATCAAACGGATTTTCAACTTCCTCTTTAATGAGGTCAGTCAATATCTTTACGTCTAAAACATAACCAGTTTCTTTGTCGATTTCTCCCGATACACTTACAATCAATTCATAATTGTGACCGTGAAAATTGGGATTATTGCACTTTCCGAAAATCAGATTATTTTTTTCATCTGACCAATCTTTACGATACAATCGGTGGGCGGCATTAAAATGAGCTCTTCTGCTAATCGTTACTTTCATTGGTATTCAGAATTAAAGGAGTTTTCTACAGTTTATGGTTTTCTATGTAATGATAGAATTCATCAAAGATTATTTTAAACCAAACTGTATATATAGTTGGATTTGTGATCATATCTGCTTTCACATCTTCAATTTTCATCCATTTCCAAGCTTCTACTTCCTCTGGATTTATTGTGGGACTTTCATTAAAATAGCCAATCATGACGTGATCTAATTCGTGTTCCGTCAAGCCATTATCGAAAGGCGCTTTGTAAATAAAATGAAATAATTCTTTGAGTTCGGTTTTAAACCCCATTTCTTCAAACAATCTTCGGGTTCCAGCTTCGATGTTGGTTTCTCCATATCGTTGATGGCTACAACAAGTGTTCGTCCACAAAAGAGGTGAGTGATATTTATGGTGCGCACGTTGCTGCAGAAGAATCTCATTTTGATCATTCAAAACGAAAACCGAAAACGCACGATGCAAAACCGCTTTTTCATGAGCTTCCAATTTTGGCATCAATCCGATAGGCTGATCCAACTCATTGACTAATATGACTTCTTCTTCTTTCATAGCGTTTTAAGGTTTTCAAAAATACAAAAAAAGAGGGTGGAATCTCTAGAATTTTCGAATTGTGATAAGTTTAACGAGTGTTTTATCCCTAGCCTTTTTTATGTTCTTAAATTTAAGGAACTCAAAATTCCAGGTTAGTTGTTAAGGTTACTCTAATTAAAATGCATTTGTAAACTATCAGACATTTTGGAATTTACAATCTGAATAATTTTGGATTGAAATTAAAAACCAATTCTATTTATGAAAAAAAGAACCGCATTCACATTATTCACAATCGCATTATGCTCTATTTTCTTCACCGCCTGTGCTCAAAATAAAGTAGCTGAAAAACAAGAACTAACTATCAAGAACAAACCAATGAAAAACCCTTATTATTCTAGAACCGACAGCAAAAAACTTCAAATATCGGACGCCGAATGGAAAAAAGTTCTTCCTGCTGATCTATACGCAGTAGCCAGAAATGCAGAAACAGAACCGGCTTTTACAGGAAAAATGTGGAACGCTGAAACCAAAGGAAATTATTACTGTGCAGTGTGCGGAAACCAACTATTCCGATCTAATCAGAAGTTTATTAGCAGTTGTGGATGGCCAAGTTTTTTTGAACAGGAAAACAAGTCGAGTATCGTTTTTAAAAATGATAATTCCTATGGCATGCAGCGAATTGAAACACTTTGCGGAAGATGTGACAGTCACCTTGGACATCTATTTGATGACGGTCCAGCACCCACCGGAAAACGGTATTGCATGAACGCTATTTCTTTAGAATTTGAACCTGACACCAAATAACCTCACGATGAAAGCAATATTCTTAATTCTAATCATGACGACATTTTCTCTTTTTGCTCAAAAAAACAATACACCCGCTAGCGCGTCAAACAATCTTGAAACCATTACCTTGGGCGGTGGTTGCTATTGGTGTGTCGAAGCTGTGTACGAAAATTTGATGGGGGTAAAATCAGTTGTATCTGGATTTTCTGGTGGCAAGACCATCGATCCAAGCTACGAAGAAGTTTCTTCAGGAAGAACTGGGCATGCGGAGTCAGTTCAAATCACGTATGACAAATCAATTACGAATCTCGATGAGATCTTTAAAGTGTTTTTTACCGTTCATGACCCAACAACTTTAAACCGTCAAGGTGCCGATGAAGGAACACAGTATCGGTCCGTCATCTTTTATAAAAACGAGCAACAGAAGTTGGCGGCACAATCGATTATTGCGGCTTTAAAGAAAGCAAAAGTCTATGACGATCCCATAGTTACCACTTTAGAACCATTTACGAAGTTTTATAAAGCAGAAGCCTACCATCAGAATTACTATCAAAACAACAAAAACCAGCCCTATTGTCAGATGGTGATTCAACCCAAAATAGCCAAATTTGAAAAAATATTTAAAAACAGATTGAAAAAGAAGTAGTTACCTAGGAGCCGGAATTCGTTTCGGCTTTTTTTATAATATATAATCCGTGTTGATAAAATTAGATGCTTTACTATCTAACAACGCTTGTAAAATTTCGTTGTTATAGGCATTGTCTTTAGATGCAACAAAAGTCCGAATAGAAAAAGAACGAAGTGCATCGTGAATACTCAAAGTCCCAACTGCTGAATCTTTTCTCCCTGTAAAAGGATAAATATCTGGACCACGCTGACAGGAACTATTCAAATTGACCCGACACACTAAATTCACCAAAGTATCAATGAGCGGTGCAATGGTTTTGATATCTTTTCCGAACAAACTCACTTGCTGTCCATAATTTGATTCTGCCATATCATCTAACGGTTCTTGAATGTCTTTGAATGTCAAAATTGGAATTACTGGACCAAATTGTTCCTCGTGATACAATCTCATAGCTTTATTTACAGGAAATAAGACCGCTGGAAAAATATAATTTTCAGAACGTTCGCCTCCTTTTTTATTGATAATTTGAGCTCCTTTAGATTTCGCATCATCTATTAAGTCCTGGATATAATTTGGCTTTTCACTTTCTGGTAATGGTGTAAGAAACACGCCGCTTTCCCATGGATTTCCGAAAGGAAGCGCATCTACTTTGGCTGCAAATCGCTGGTTGAATGCTGCAACAATGGACTCATGAACATACAGCACCTTCAGAGCGGTACAACGCTGTCCATTAAATGATAAAGAACCTGTTACACACTCTTGAACGACCAAATCCAAATCGGCATCAGGCAAAATAATCGCTGGGTTTTTAGCTTCCAATCCCAAAATCAAACGTAGGCGATTCTTATTCGGATGTTGGTCTTGTAGCGCAATGGCGGATTTACTATTACCAATCAAAGCCAAGATGTCAATTTTTCCAGACTTCATAATGGGTGACGCCACGTCTCTACCTCTACCATACACGATATTAATCACCCCTTTGGGAAAGCTACTTCTAAAAGCCTCTAATAATGGTGAAATCAATAAGACACCATGCTTTGCAGGTTTAAAAATCACGGTATTACCCATAATAATGGCGGGAATCAGTAAAGAAAAAGTCTCGTTGAGAGGATAGTTATACGGTCCTAAACACAGTACAACTCCAAGCGGACCACGACGTACCATGGCATTTACTCCTTGGCTTTTAGTAAAACGCGCGTTATTCCGATCGAGTTGTTTGTAGTCTTCAATGGTATCATAAATATATTCAACGGTTCGATCAAATTCTTTTTCAGAATCAGCCAATGATTTTCCGATTTCCCACATCAAGAATTTAACAACTTCACTACGCGTCGATTTCATTTGATTGACGAAATTTTCCATGCATTTGATCCGGTCAGCAACTTTCATCGTTGGCCAAATTCCCTGTCCCTTATCGTAAGCTGCAACGGCAGCATGTACAACTTCTTCAGCGGATGATGCTCCCATAGTAGGAATTGTTCCTAATAAGGTTGGCGCGTATTTGTCGGTAGATGAAATGGTAGAAAAAACTTCAGAAAACGGTCCAGTCCACGCTTTCAATTCGCCATTAACTAGAAACGTATTTTGAACAAAAGGTGCATTAATTTGATAGGCTTCCGGTATATTTTTCATCGAATATTTTTTTATAAAATTATCAATTATTAAACACCAATTGGCAATTTGAAGTAAAAAATCTACGATAACGTTTTAGTAGTAAAAGGAAAAAAGAAACGTCCTATTTACACAATATTTCCGCAATTTTCAAAGCACATTTTTCCCCGTCAATAGCCGCAGAGATAATTCCCCCAGCGTATCCGGCGCCTTCACCACAAGGATACAATCCTTTAATTTGAACATGCTCAAGAGTATCGGGATTTCTTGGAATTCGAACGGGTGATGAAGTTCGACTTTCCGGCGCATGAAGTATGGCATCGTTGGTGAGATAGCCTTTCATTAGTTTACCAAATTGCGAGAATCCTTCACGGAGAATTTGAGTTAAATATCCTGGGAAGACTTGTCCCATTTCAATCGAGGTCGTTCCCGGCACGTACGAAGTCTTGGGTATTTCACTAGAGACTCTATTTTGAGTAAAATCGATCATTCGTTGTGCGGGCACTTTCTGCGTCTCTCCTGCTAAATGCCACGCTTTTTTCTCGATGCTTTTTTGAAATTCCAATCCAGCAAGTGCACCGAATTTTTCGAAAGGTTTGTAATCTTCTAATTTCAATTCGATGACAATTCCCGAATTGGCTGTTGCTTGATCTCTTTTAGAAGGTGACCAACCATTCGTCACGACTTCACCTGGACTCGTTGCACAGGGCGCTATGACACCACCTGGACACATACAAAACGAGTACATCCCTCGACCATTGACTTGCTTAACAATCGAATACGGTGCTGGCGGCAAATAGTCACCACGGTAGTCGCAGCTATATTGAATACTATCGATTAAAGTTTGTGGATGTTCCGCCCGAACGCCAATAGCAAATGGTTTGGCTTCGATAAATATTTTCTTTTTGTCCAGCAACTCATAGATATCTCGTGCAGAATGACCCGTTGCGAGAATAATATGGGAAGCAGGAATCGTTTCTCCTGTAGAAGTGACGATTCCTTCCACTGCATTATTCTTAATCTGAATATCTGCTACTCGTGTTTCAAATAAGACTTGCCCGCCGAACTCGATAATTTTTTCGCGAATATCTTGAATAATCTGTGGTAATTTGTTCGTTCCGATGTGCGGATGCGCCTCGATTAAAATATCTGGAGAAGCACCAAAAGCGACGAACAATTCTAAAATTCTTGTGACATCACCTCGTTTCTTTGAACGTGTATAAAGCTTCCCGTCGGAATAGGTTCCAGCGCCACCTTCGCCAAAACAATAATTAGAATCTTCGTTGACGAGATGCTCTAAATTGATTGCTTTCAAATCACGACGCCGGCCACGAACATCTTTTCCGCGTTCAATTACGATGGGCTTTAAGCCCAGTTCGATGAGTTGAAGCGCAGCAAACAAACCCGCCGGACCAGCACCAACAATAATTACTTCTTGGGAATTGACAACATTTTTATATTCTGGTAATTGAATATTAGTAGCAACATAGTCTTCATCTTTAAAATAAATCAAGACTTTCAAATTGATCTTAATTGCCTTTTGACGTGCGTCAACAGACCGTTTTAGAATGGAAATGTGTTGAATGTCATCCAAACTAGTTTGAATTAACTTGCCGACCTGCTCTTTAAGCAACGGTTCATTTACAGCCACTTCGGGTGCAACTTGCAGCAATAATTCTTTGGGCATGATAGAATTTTTGACAAACTTATAAATAATTTGTCAAGAAGTGCTTTTTTGAACGGAAATTGAAGTCGAAAGATTACTTTGTTTTCTTATACTCAGCTTCAATGTCTTTGACAATGTCTCGGATTTTTTCAACGTCGATACGCCTTGCCTTGATGACCTTATTCTTGTCTAGGACGTAAATTACTGGTGTTGAATAAATGTCGTACTTCTCCGTGAGGTTGTTATAATGAACGCCGTCGTAAACATTGATCCAGTCTAGTTTCTTTTCATCGATGTATTTTAGATATTTATCTAACTCTTGTTGCGTATAAACACTAAAAACTTTCACATCTTTCTTTTCTTTTTGAAAGTCATGATATAAATCGAGAAGTTTTGGGATTTCCTTCTGACAATGTCCACAATCGACATCCCAAAAAACCAAAACCAAATAATCTGCTGAGACATCACTTAACTTATAAAACAACGGATTGATTTCATTTACATGATCATAAAAAACCTGCGTAACTTCGGCACTAGTCTTGACATTTTCAAAACCCATTTTAGCAATTTTATCGCGGTCTGCAGCTTTGATCATGAATAATTCTGGCGCCACCGAACCTAACAATAATGGTCTTAGTTTATCGGCGCGCTTGATGATTCTATCAATTACGTCGTCTTCGTAAGTTCCGACTGCTTTTCCTGTTTTGAAATAAGCGTCCGCCATATGAACAAATACTTTTTCAAAACCCATGATATTTGTTGTTTCATAGGTTGCTGTAAAATGCGCCAGTAACAATTTGAACATCGTACTTCCTTGATCAGGCAAACGCATTACCCGATCGATATCAACAATCACCGAGTCTGGATGAGGAAAAACAACCGCATCAAAGTACTTTTTTAATTTATAGGAGAAGAATGGATTTCTTGTGATGGCGTCATCTTTGAAAGTAACCCCATCCCAATAATGTGACTTATAGTATTTGTAAACCTTTAAACTATCTGGTCTTCCGTTTGCGGCGGTTGGAACATCTTTCAACGTTCTTTCCATCTTTAAATTAATAAAATCTCCGAAATAGCTGTTCTTGTTATTGTTCGCCAGCACACTTTCATAATCTTCTATACTGCTATCCAGCGTTTTTTGAAGTGCTTTTATTTTTGAAATTGAATCCTTTTTGGTAAGTCCTCTGAGCAGGTTTTTTTCGCCGATAAACTTCATATTTTGATCGGTAAGGAATTTGACATACTTAAAGAAATCATTTTCTTGATTGGAATTTTTTGCAACCGCTTGCCTTGTCATATTAGTTGCATCAGCATCAAATTCAACATTTTGTGTATGCTCATCAATAAAAAAATCAAATACAATAGATTTCTTTTGATTCACAATCGAATAGATTCCTCGATCAAGTTTTTCTTTGCCTTTAAATACTATCTTTCCATCTTTAATATTCTTGCAGGTATCTTTGATATAAGTTTTATCCATTTGATAAAAAGTAAGATATGCAATGGTATCATTACAATTTTTAATGTTTACCGAAATCTTATGACCGGATTGAGCACTAGAGAATAGCGTAAAAACGCAACAAACGAAAACCATTATTGATTTTCTAACGACCAAATAGTTCATAGTAATCTGATTTTTAGTGCAACAAAAATAAATATTTAATAAAATAATAAATGTAAAAAAAATGCAAAAAAAAGGCCTAGTACCTACTAGACCTATTTCTATTTTCAAATCAAATTAATTCTTGATAAATTTATAATTCAAGACTTTTGAATTTAGTTGAATCTTAACCATATAAACACCGCTTTGCAAATCTGCTACCGAAATAGCTTGCAGAGAATTAGCAGACGATTTTACTTCCTTAACTACCGATCCATTGCTGTTATAAATGGCAATTGCGCTCACCGTCTCAGTCGATTTGTTATCAATATTTAAGATAGCGCTCGTTGGATTTGGAAAAATGGTCACTTCTTTTTCTACTGAGAAGTTACTTACGCCTAAAGCCACTGTGTTTTCTAAATAATCTGGAACGAAATTACTGTTGGTATCGTCATTAGAAGGATTTCCATCTCCGTCATAATCTTCAATAAATGTTAATATGCTATCTCCATCATCATCATTATCCAAATAGTTGGGAATAGTATCCCCATCAGTATCTAGTAGAGAAAGTGCATCATTTGTACTTCTTGCAAAGACATACTCCACATTTGTAAGTATTAAATCACCGTCATCATCGTTATCCAAGTAATTTGGAATACCATCAAAATCTGTATCGTCGTTTGCTAAATTTGTATCTAAATTAGCATCCTCATCCGCTGAAGCCACAGTGTCATTATCTGCGTCAACTGTGCAATCTATAACAGACAAAGTAACTGGTTTAACCATTCCCATTCCCATTGCATAAACAGTCTGTGGATTCGTCGTATTGACAAATGCGTTAGGATTTACTATTGGAATAGTCATAGCCATATCTGCATAAAAACTAAATGCCGAAGGATTATTAGAAGATAAGTCGTTGGCAGCAACATTTAGATCAAACGTTTGAAACCCGTCTGCATCATCGTCACAGCGAACAAAAGTGTAATTAGGATAATAATTTGGTCTGTAAAAACGCCATCCTTCGTGAAAAGCTGTCCAAGTTCCAGTATTTCGTCCTGGAGCGGCAATTCCATCGCTTCCGTCTGAGTTTATTAGACCTGTTACCGTTCTTCCGCTTCCTGCTGATGAACAAGTTTGCTTATCAATAAGTTGAATATCTACGGTATTTGCTGTTTCAGTTAAAATCATCTGGAAGGTGCTTTTGCTTGAAGTACAGGCAAAAAGAGAATTGTTGTAAAAATAAACAACAAATTTTCTGTATGGAGCCGTTCCGTATTGACCGTAAGTAATGGTTCCTTCTCCGTTAGCATTATTCAAATCCGAAAATGCGCCAAGAATTGAATTCTTAACTGGAAATGAAGTATTTGGAATGGTCTGTGAGAATGCGAATGGCGAAGGTGCATTAGCCGATGAAGTTCGGAAATCAATATAACCATTTGTACTAATTACAATCTCTGAATAATTTACGCCATAGAAATCAAATGCAAATGGCAATGGAATTAATGTAGAGCAACGGTCATCCTGCGTGGCTAAATTTGCCGATGAAGCCTCATATTGTGCAAAAGGAATTGGCGTTACTGCGTAGTTTGATTGAGAATTTGCTTGCATAGCGACGGCACCTACTAGCAGTGAAAAAAGGTATTTTTTAATCATAATAATTGGTTTCTAATTGGTTTTGCTTGGTCAAATATAATAAAAAAAATTAGTTAACCATTTGATATCTAAAAAGTTCTAGAAGAATGTAAAAAACATAGAGTGAAGAACCTTTTGACCAAAGTAGCCGCACATTCAATTGACCATAATTTTTCTAGAGTTTCCAAATTAAAATAAAAAAAAAGTCTGGCAGCAGCCAGACCTTTTTATTAAAAAAAATAAATTAGTTTTTGATAAACTTATAATTTAGAACCTGAGTATTCATTTGAATTTTTACGAAATAAATACCTGTTTGTAAATCTGCTACTGCAATAGATTGCAAGGACGTTGATGATTTCACTTCTTTTACCAATGCTCCGTTTAAGTTATAAATTGAAATGGCTGCAACCGATTCGTTTGATTTGTTTTCAATATTCAAAACAGAACTTGCTGGATTTGGATAGATGGTCACGTTATTCTTAAACGACGCATTGTTTATTCCTAGTGCACCGTTATTTTCTAAATAATCAGGAATGCTATTAGCATTTACATCGTCATCTGCTGGATTGTGATTGTTATTTGCATCTTCAAGGATTGTCAAGATACCATCGCCATCATCATCTGCATCGATGTAATTTGGAGTTCCATCATTATCAGTATCCATTAAGGAAACATCACTATTTCCACCTCTAGCAAAAACGTATTCTACTGTAGTTAATATCAAATCTCCGTCGTCGTCATTATCAATAAAATTTGGAATTCCATCTAAATCGGTATCATCATTCGCTAGATTTGTATCTGCATTTAAATCCTCCTCTGCCGTTGCGACAGAATCCATATCATAGTCATTAGCACAGTCGATTACTCGAAGTATAACTGATTTTACCTCACCATTAACATTCGCATAAATGGTTTGTGTGTTGGCAGTTGTATTTGTATAGGTTAAATTACTCAATGCATTTGTTTGTGAAATGGCATCGGATTCTGATTCGTAAAATGAAACTAGCAATGGGTCTGCAGCATACAAATCATTTTGTGCTACTTGTAGATTGAATGACACATAACCGTCGGTATCGTCATCGCATTTTGCGAACAAATAATTGCTTGTGTTAACTGGTTGTTGAAAACGCCATCCTTCGTGAAAAGCTGTCCAAGGTCCTGTATTTCTGTCTGCAGGTGTATATGCAATGAGTCCAGAAGCGTCGATAATTCCCGTCACAGCGTTTCCGCTATTCCACGTGGCACAAACTTGTCTGTCAATTAATTGGACGTCAAGAATATTAAGTGTTTCATATAAAATCATCTGAAATGAGCTTCTTGCATTAACACCACATGAAAAACTTGCTTGATTATCAAAAAGCACGACCATTCTTCTGTATGGCGCGTTACCAATAACTGCGTAGGTAATTGTCCCTCCAAGATTATTGTCATACAAATCTTGGTAGCATCCTAAAAATGCATTTTTTACTTGGAAATTGGCATCAGGAATTTGAGTGTTAAATTGCCAAGGAGAGAAATCACCCTGCGCGTGTGGCGTAAAACTGATATAACCATTAGTACTAACGTTGACTTGAGGATACATAGCACCGAAGAAATAAAAATCGAATCCAAGCGTAATAGGCGCTGAAAAAGTATCGTCTAAAGTTCCTTGAACAGGCACGGTAGCGGTGTAAACTTGATACGGAATTGGCGAAACAGTGTAGTCGTTTTGCGCCTGAATAGTTGCCGTAAAAAGTACTAAAAGTAGTACCTTGAACGACAATTTGTTAGATAAGTAATTGTACTTCATAATTTTAGTTTTTATTCAAATATATAAAAATAAGTCATACATCAATTATCTTTGCGAGAAAAATGCCACAACAAATTAAACTCATTTGGGATTTCCGTGGGCCGGCTTCAGCCATGACGGCAGAGCACCACGAAATTCATTTGAAAGAATATATTCGAGCAGAAAAAATTGACTTGAATATCACTGGATATAAAATCATCCATGACATGCATGCGATTGCTTTTATGGTCGTCGACGAAACAAATATGATTGCAGTTCGCGATGCGTTAAAACCACACCGCGGCGAAATATATTCAAATGAGAAGTGAAATTTTTTATCTGAAATTTCTAATTAGTCATAAACCAGAACACTAGTTCGCTACTTCGCTGATAAATCGTATGCGCATCAATCGCAGTTCATCAATATCATATTCGCCATCAAACTCTTTTAAGGCTTCCTCAATTTTATCTGATTCCGATTCCATAAAATACTCTTGAATTTCTTCTTGCTGCTCATCATCCAACATTTCATCAATCCAGTATTTTATGTTTAGTTTTGTGCCTGAATAAACAATTTGTTCCATTTCCTTAATCAATGTATCCATGTTCATTCCTTTTGCGGAGGCAATATCGTCGAGAGATAATTTTCTGTCAATATTTTGAATAATATAGAGTTTGTTAGCAGAATTTGCACCTGTTGATTTCACTACTAAATCATCAGGACGTATAATGTCATTTTCTTCTACATAACGACTGATTAGTTCTACGAATTCTTTACCGTATTTCTTGGCTTTTCCTTCTCCAACACCATGAATATTAATCAGTTCTTCAATCGAAATAGGGTACTTCAACGCCATATCTTCCAATGATGGATCTTGAAAAACGACAAATGGTGGAACACCCAAGTTCTTCGCTACTTTTTTGCGCAGGTCTCGCAACATGCTCATTAGTGCTTCATCGGCAGTGCCAGAAGATTTTGCTGCCGTTACGATGGCTTCATCCTCGGTTTCGTTGTATTCATGATCTTCAGACATCATAAATGAAATTGGATTCTTAATAAAATCAAGTCCTTTTTCCGTTACCTTTATAATTCCATAGGTTTCAATGTCTTTAGATAGCAGACCGTCAACTAAAACCTGCCGAATCAAAGCCATCCAGTAGCGCTCTTCAAAATCTTTACCTGAGCCGAAGAACGGCTGAGCATCTGTTTTATGGGCATTAATTACCGCATTGACGCGACCAATCAAAGTGTAGATAATTTCCTTAGATTTATATAAGTGCTTCGTGTCGCGAACCACTTCTAATAATTTTACAACTTGATTTTTCGCTTCTACTTTAGTTTTCGGATTACGGACATTATCGTCCATGTCGGCACCATCTCCTGTTTCACTGTCGAATTCTTCTCCAAAATAATGCAGCAAGAACTTGCGACGTGACATGGAAGTTTCTGCATAAGCCACCACTTCTTGTAAAAGAGCAAAGCCAATTTCTTGTTCTGCCACTGGCTTGCCAGACATAAACTTTTCAAGTTTTTCTACATCCTTATAAGAATAATAGGCCATGCAATAACCTTCCCCACCATCACGACCGGCGCGCCCTGTTTCTTGATAATAACTCTCTAACGATTTTGGAATATCATGATGAATAACAAATCGCACATCTGGTTTGTCAATACCCATTCCAAATGCAATCGTAGCAACAACAACATCCACATCTTCCATCAAAAACATATCCTGATGTTTTGCTCTTGTTTTGGCATCTAAACCAGCGTGATACGGAACCGCACTGATACCATTGACTTGAAGAACTTCTGCAATTGCTTCTACTTTCTTTCTGCTTAAGCAATAAATAATACCGGATTTCCCTTTGTGTTGTTTTATGAATCTAATGATGTCCGACTCAATATTTTTTGTTTTGGTTCGAACTTCATAAAAAAGATTAGGTCTATTAAACGACGCTTTAAAGGTTGTCGCATCCGACATGTCCAAATTCTTCAAAATGTCTTCTTGCACTTTTGGCGTGGCAGTTGCTGTCAAACCAATAACAGGAACATCTCCAAGTTGCTTGATGATATTTCTTAAGTTTCTATATTCAGGGCGAAAATCATGACCCCATTCAGAAATACAATGCGCTTCGTCTATGGCAACAAATGAAATTGGAACCGTCTGAAGAAATGCAACATACTCCTCTTTAGTTAAAGACTCAGGTGCCACATAGAGCAATTTGGTAATTCCTTGGGTAATATCTTTCTTAACTTGATTTATTTCTGTTTTCGTCAGTGACGAATTTAGTACATGCGCTATTCCATTCTCGGAAGAAACACTTCTAATAGCATCGACCTGATTCTTCATTAAGGCAATAAGCGGTGAAACCACAATGGCAGTTCCCTCTTGTACCAGCGAAGGCAACTGATAGCAAAGTGACTTCCCACCTCCTGTTGGCATAATAACGAAGGTGTTTTTCTTATCTAGTATACTTTTTATGACTTGTTCTTGTAAACCTTTAAACTGGTTGAAACCAAAATACTTTTTTAGTTCTTTGTGTATGTCAATTTCGTTTGAATTCATTCTTTGTTAATGGTATTTTATATAAATTTGCATCACATAAAGATACAACTTTCTTTTACACGTACAAATTTTATATCATACAGTTTTGATAACAAAAGAAAATATATTGGCAACTGCCAAAAAAGCCATTCTTTCTGAAAGTGAGTCTATAAAGAAAATCGTCGACTATCTAGACCATCAATTTGTTGAAGCTGTAGAAATTATATTCAATTCTAAAGGAAGGCTAATCATCACAGGAATTGGAAAAAGTGCCATCATCGCACAAAAAATTGTAGCTACTTTAAATTCTACCGGAACACCCTCGTTATTTCTTCATGCCTCTGAAGCGATTCATGGCGATTTAGGTATGATTCAAAAAGATGATGTCATTATTTGTATTTCGAAAAGTGGAAATAGTCCAGAGATTAAAGTTTTAGTGCCCTTCTTGAAAAATTATGGACATTCCCTGATTGCAATCACCGGCAACATGACGTCCTATTTAGCAAAATCTTCAGATTTAGTTCTAAACACAACCATAGAGGCAGAAGCGTGTCCAAATAATCTAGCACCAACCAATAGCACTACGGCACAATTGGTCATGGGAGATGCCTTAGCAGTATGTTTGATGGAATTGCGAGATTTCAAAGCAGCTGACTTCGCCAAATACCATCCCGGAGGCGCTTTGGGCAAAAAATTATTGTTGCGTGTTAGCGACATGCTCGAAAATGCACTCAAACCTCTGGTAACTTTAGATGCTCCTATCAAGAAAGTAATTTTCGAAATTTCCGAAAAAAGATTGGGAGTTACCGCAATCGCAGATCAAAACAAAATCGTTGGAATTATCACTGATGGTGATATTAGAAGAATGCTCAACAACCGCGACTCAATTGCTGGAGTGACTGCACAAGATATCATGACGAAGAACCCAAAAATGATTACTTCTTCAACAATGGTAATTGATGCTTTTAATATGATGGAAGATTTTTCGATTACACAACTTGTTGTGGTTGACAACGACGAATATAAAGGAGTACTTCATTTGCACGACATTCTAAAAGAAGGCATCATATAATGACTAAGAAAAACCTCAACGAAATGTCGTTCTTAGACCATCTAGAAGAATTACGATGGTTACTTGTAAGAAGTACAATTGCAGTGATCATTATGGCAACTGTAACATTCTTTATTAGTGATTACGTCTTTGACACCATCATATTTGGCCCTACACATACTGATTTTATTACGTACCGATTTTTCTGCGATTTGTCACACTATGTCGGATTTAAAGACAGTATTTGCGTAGAAAGTCTTCCTTTCATTATTCAAAATACTGATATGGAAGGTCAAGTCAATATTCTGGTTTGGATATGTATTACCGCCGGATTTATTCTTGCCTTTCCTTATATATTGTATTTATTATGGCGATTTATCAGTCCAGCGCTCTACGAAAAAGAACGTAAAAATGCCAAACTTTTTATTTTTGTCGCTTCTGTTTTGTTTTTCTTAGGAGTCTTATTTGGTTATTTTGTAGTGATTCCGATGTCGGTGAACTTCTTTGCAACCTTCAAAGTCAGCGACGTAGTAAAGAATCAATTTAGTTTAGATTCGTATATAGGTTTGATAAAAACTTCTGTGATTGCCAGTGGACTATTTTTCGAAATGCCTATTATCATTTACTTTCTGACTAAATTAGGATTGGTAACTCCGCAATTTTTAAGAAAATATTGGAAATATGCCGTCGTCATTATTCTAATTGTTGCCGCAATTGTGACGCCACCGGATGTGGTAAGTCAATTGATTGTTGCGATTCCAATGTTATTAATCTATGAAGCTAGTATCTTTATTTCGGTTCTAGTGTATAAAAAACAACAAAAGGTGGGTTCTGTAAATTGATTCACATCAAAATTTTCATAGTTTTTTATAGACAATGAAAATTTATGAAGACTATCAAGATAATGTGAATAAATTTGAAGCAGCAAATAAAAAACTATGGAAACCCATAGGAGAACAAAGATAAAAACAATCTGACATCGTTATATTTTTTTTCAATAGTTAAGACTATTCAAAAAAAATATGCCTTGCATCTTATTTTTTATCTTTGTTTTTTGAAAGAAATCAATTTATAAAACACACCTTAAAGCAAATGGCTAATCAAGTACAAGAATTCAATGAGTATCGTGCTAAAATGAATGAAAAGTTGTTGGCCGATAACAATAAGATTATCAAACGTATTTTTAATTTAGATACCAATGCCTACGCTGAAGGTGCGCTAGACGTTAAAACGAAAGAGTTATTAGGACTAGTTGCTTCTACAGTTTTGCGCTGTGACGATTGCATCAAATATCATTTGGAAACCTCTTTTAAAGAAGGCATCACCAAAGAAGAAATGATGGAAGCGATGGGAATTGCTACTTTAGTAGGCGGTACGATTGTCATTCCACATTTGAGAAGAGCCTACGAGTTTTGGGAAGATTTAGAGGAACAAGGTTGAATCATCTAACCGTTTAGTCGGATGCGCTAATGGACACAATTGCCCTAGCCCCGATAGTAACGGAAATCCTTTTGTGACGGTGTTCGACACAAAAGATTGGGAGTGGATAGCGGGAATAGCTCCTACAATAAAATCAACGATTCCACGATTAAACAATTAAACGATCAAACAAAATGATTTTAAGAGCAGAAAACTTAGTCAAAACCTACAAAGGACGAAGCGTTGTAAAAGGCATTTCCGTTGAAGTAAATCAAGGAGAAATCGTCGGATTGCTGGGTCCAAATGGCGCAGGAAAAACCACTTCTTTTTATATGATTGTAGGATTGGTGAAACCCAATGCTGGCCATATTTATTTGGACGATTTGGATATTACCAAATATCCGATGTATAAAAGAGCGCAACAAGGTATTGGCTATTTGGCGCAAGAAGCTTCTGTTTTCAGAAAACTAAGCATTGAAGACAATATCCTCAGTGTTCTGCAATTGACAAATCATACCAAAGCGGAGCAAATCGCAAAGATGGAGTCGCTGATTGATGAGTTTGGTTTGCAGCACATTAGAACCAACAGAGGTGACTTATTATCTGGAGGTGAACGCAGAAGAACGGAGATTGCAAGAGCTTTGGCGACAGATCCGAAATTTATTTTGTTGGACGAACCTTTTGCTGGGGTCGATCCTGTTGCGGTAGAAGACATCCAACGTATCGTTGCACAATTAAAAAACAAGAATATCGGAATTTTGATTACCGACCACAATGTTCAAGAAACCTTAGCTATTACCGACAAAACCTATTTGATGTTTGAAGGAGGTATCCTAAAAGCGGGAATTCCTGAAGAATTGGTTGAAGACGAAATGGTTCGAAGAGTGTATTTGGGTCAAAATTTTGAGTTAAGAAAGAAAAAATTAGAATTCTAATTCTACTAAAACAGCATCAAATGGAAGATACTGAAAAATTTGAAAAATGGCATAAAGATCCCAAAAATTGGAGATTTGGCGTTTTCTATTACAATCCTGAAGACAAAAGAACTTTTCTTCCGAAGCGAATCAAAAGTATGGGCATGACTATCAATTTTGCAGATACTAAATCTGTAATTGGTTTGATATTGTTCTTGGGTTTTGCGGCTTGGGTTATTCTTTATACCAATTTCCACACGTAAGATTTATTGTTTGGTGAGATAGTGTAGCATTTTTGGTGTTCCGTTGTATAAATTGACATCAACATTTCCGTCGATTCCGTCAATAGTAGCTTTTTCTGTAAACTGCCAAAAGAGCCAATCGTCTTGAATGGTTTCTACAAAGAAATTGTAATTGGCAATCCAAAATTGAAACTCACCAAAATCGTCTTTTAAGAAATCCTCGTAAAACTTTTCGTTGGTATATATTATAGGTTTCAGGTGAAACTTCTCGTCGACTGCTGCCAACCAACGCTTTAATCCCACTTTTAAACTATCGATCGATTGATTTTTTGGAAGCGATTCGATATCAAGAATTGGAGGTAAATCTCCATTTTCAAGTTTTACATTGCGAATAAAGAAATTCGCCTGTTCAATGGAATTTTCATTGGGTCTGTAATAATGATAAGCGCCGCGAAGAATTCCATTTTCTTTTGAATTTTTCCAATTTCGATGAAATTCCACATCTACTTTATTTGTTCCTGCGGTGGCGCGGATAAATGCAAAACGAATGGGAAAGGTGCCTTCAACAACTTTTACTTTTTCCCAGGCGATCGATCCTTGATATTGCGATACATCAATGCCCGCTACAAGATTGTCATGTCCGCTTAGCACTTGATAATTTCGAACATCTGAAAAGTGCTTTTGTTCCTTCTCTGCGAGGACTTTATCCGACTTAAAACCAAAATAATAAGCTAGCCCATTTCGATAATGATAAGCAATTCCACA
The DNA here is from genome assembly GCA_947459635.1 of Flavobacteriaceae bacterium. Classification (GTDB taxonomy): domain Bacteria; phylum Bacteroidota; class Bacteroidia; order Flavobacteriales; family Flavobacteriaceae; genus Flavobacterium. The sequence continues at coordinate 18,014 of CANHEA010000050.1, forward strand.
CAAGAGCAGTAGCAAAAAAGTGACAAAAAAATACCGAAGCCACTTACCAATTGGTGACAAGTTTCTTTTTCTAGTTCTAGACTTGCGAATGGGAGTTTTGCTTTTTAAAACCCTTTTCCTCATTACTTAGAAGCTTGACTAAAGAAAGTATTTTGCATGATTGAAAGTAAAACGTACATCAAAATGACAAGAGCTACACCTAGGAAGTGAAATATAAACAACAACAGAACGGACAAGAGGAGAAATGTAAATTGAAGTGCATTATCCTTCAAATTCAACTTTTTGATTTTTAACGAAAAAAGTGCAATCTCTGCATTCATTACAAAAGTACTCAAGACAGTAACCAATATTAAAAACCATGAAGTAGTTAACAATTCGGAAATAAATTGGTAGTTGTCCTCTTGCATAATAAGCGGTAAACTCAATATAAATAAAGCATTTGCAGGTGTTGGTAATCCGATGAAAGAGTTGGTTTGACGAGTATCTATATTAAAATTGGCCAATCTATAACAAGCTCCAAGCGTAATAATGAAGCCTAAATATGGAACATACGATTCGGGTCTTAAATCAAATTTGGACAGCATCATAAACATGGTAAACCCAGGAACTAGTCCACTCGTAACCATATCAGCTAATGAATCTAATTGCAAACCTAGTGGACTGGAAACCTTAAATAATCGCGCAAAAAAACCATCAAAAAAGTCAAAAAATATACCTAAGCAAACGAAAAAAAAAGCAGTTATAAAGTCATTTTGAGCCACAAAAACAATCGCGATACAACCACAAAACAAGTTTAAAAGAGTGATGATGTTTGGAACGTACTTTTTAATCTGCATGTTTATATTTTTTTTGAGAAGCAAATTTAGCACAATAAGTTAAAGACAAGTGCGTTTTTTTGTAGAGTTTTAGTTTAGTCAATTCACAATTAATTCCAAAAATTGAAATTTGCAGGAAACTAGCTCAACAAAAATGTATATTTTTGAAAAAAAATAGCAAACTATTGTTTGAAAATCAAATTGCTTTGAAGAAAAAATTTTGTATTCTATTCTTATTATGTGTTGGATTTATTCACGGGCAAACCACTAGAAAATACTCCAACGAGTTTATGAATATTGGTGTCGACGCGGCAGCTCTTGGAATGGCCAACGCTGTGACCGCCTCGACTCATGATGTCAACTCTGGATATTGGAATCCCGCTGGTCTAATTGGAATTGAAGGTGGTCAAGTTGCTTTAATGCATGCTAGTTATTTTGCCAATATTGCTCAGTATGATTATGCCGCTTACGCAAAACCTATAGATGATAAGAGTGCATGGGGAATTTCCATGATTCGTTTTGGCGTCGATGACATCCTTAACACCACAGAATTAATTGATGATCAAGGAAATATTGATTTCAATAGAGTAACTAAATTTTCTACCGCTGATTACGGATTTACATTTTCCTACGCCAGAAAATTACCGTTAGACGGATTACAGTATGGTGTAAATGCCAAAGTTATTCGTAGAATTATCGGAAAGTTTGCCAATTCATGGGG